>JAIRSQ010000047.1 GCA_031255395.1 Spirochaetaceae bacterium
GACTGGGAGTGGGCGGTAATGAAGGAACACACGAAGAACGGCGCGTTCATACTATCGACCTATCCGAACCCGATGGCCAAGGAGATAGCGCTCTGCCATCACGAAAAATGGAACGGTCAGGGCTATCCGTTCCAGATTGAAGGCTCGATGATACCGCTTTCGGCACGAATCGTTGCCATCGCCGACGTGTACGATGCCCTTCGCATGAAACGGAGCTATAAAGAAGCCGTGCCGCACAATATGACAGTCAAAAAAATAGCGGAAAGTAGCGGCATCCACTTCGACCCTGCCCTTACCAGCATTTTTTTGACCATCACCGACCAGTTCAACGCGATTTACGAAGCCAACAAAGATTAGCGTCTTGACACCGCTGACGCGCCCTTGACCTGTTTGGGCTTGTATGATAGTATAAGTCTTATTTTGTACAAAGGTAAGGGGTTATATATGTATTGGATAGCGTGGATTATCCTCCCTCTTACCGGGTTAACCTTAGGCTGGATCATTAGATGGCTTTACGCCAGATTTCAATTAAAGGCGGCGGAACAGCTTGCCCGACAGATTAGAGAGGATGCAGTAAAAAATGCTGATGCTATCAGGAAAGAGATGCTTCTTGAAGCAAAAGAAAAAATTATCAGCGAGCGCAATCATGCGGAAAGGGAGACTCGGGAAAGGCGAACGGAATTACAGCGGTTAGAGAACCGTATCCTCCAGCGCGAGGATGTTATCGAAAAGAAGATGAGGCAGGCGGAACGCGTCGAACACCAGCTTGCTGAAAAAGAAAAAGCTTTCGTTTCGCGCGAAAACGCTCTTTTGCACGAGGAGGAGCGTTACCGCCTTGAACTGGAGCGTATTTCTGGGCTTACATCGAAAGAAGCGAAGGCGCAGATAATAAAACATCTCGAAGGCGAGGCCCAGCACGACGCGCAGACGATAATAAACAAGATCGAAAGCGAGGCGATGATCACCGCCGAAAAGAAGGCGCAGGATATTCTTGTTACCGCTATCCAGCGGCTGGCAACGGACGTTACCGGCGAGATAACGGTGGCGACGGTGCCGTTGCCGGACGACGAGATGAAGGGGCGGATAATCGGACGCGAAGGCCGCAACATCCGTACGCTTGAGACTGTTACCGGCGTTGATATTATCATCGACGACACGCCGGAAGCGGCTGTGATCTCATGCTTCGACCCAGTGCGCCGCGAGATTGCAAAAATCGCGCTGGACCGCCTTATAACGGACGGGCGTATCCATCCGGCAAGGATCGAAGAGGTTGTAAGCAAGGTTTCAAGGGACATTTCGCAGAAAATCTTTGAAGAGGGCGAAAAGCTGATATACGACCTTGGGATCCACAACATCAGCCAGGACGCGATCCGTCTGCTTGGACGGTTGTATTTTCGTACCAGCTACGGACAGAATGTGCTTAAACATTCGCGGGAAGTGGCGCAGCTTTCCAGCCTGCTTGCGGCGGAGCTTGGAGCGAACCGCGAGCTTGCCAAGCGGGCTGCGGCGTTGCACGACATAGGCAAGGGAGTCGAGACTGATTCCGACCTGAACCACGCGGAAATCGGCATGGAGATGGCACGAAAAATGGGCGAGGATTCCCGCGTGATCAACGCGATAGGCGCCCATCACGGCGATATTGAGCCGGCCTGTCTGGAATCGGTTATCGTGCAGATAGCGGACGCTATATCGGCGGCGCGCCCTGGAGCGCGCAAGGAGACCCTTGACAACTATATCAAGCGGCTGAAAAATCTCGAAAACATCGCTTCCGGCTTCAGCGGCGTGGAGAAGGCTTTTGCGATTCAGGCGGGCCGCGAGCTTAGGGTGGTCGTGCATAACGACCAAGTGAGCGACGAACAGTCGCGCCTTATGGCCAGAGACGTCGCCAAAAAGATTGAAGACGACTTGCACTATCCGGGACGCATCAAGGTAACTGTGATTAGGGAAACCCGTATCGTGGAATATGCCAGATAGCGTTGCCGTTCTGATGCTGGGGGACATAGTGGGCGAGGCCGGTCTTTCTGCGCTGGAACGCCTGCTCCCCGGCTTAATCGAGCGGTTTGGAGCGGACTTTGTTACGGCAAACGGCGAGAATTCCGCAGGTTTAAGCATGACGGAACATGACGCGTTGCGTATTTTTGCCGCCGGCGTTGATGTGATAACGAGCGGCAACCATGTCTGGGAAAACCGCGCGTTTTGGCCGTTCATGGACGGCGAGCGGCGAATGTTGCGCCCGGCAAACTACCCGCCGCCGGCTGCGGGGCGCGGCTTTGTCATGGCCGAAAAGAACGGGTTGCGCTTTCTCGTCATCAACCTGCAAGGTCGCGAGTATATGACGCCGATAGACTGCCCGTTCCGCGCGTTTGACAGCGTGATTGAGACCTATCGCGGGATTACGGACGGGCCTGCCCCTTTTGTCATCGTCGATTTTCACGCGGAATCGACGCGTGAAAAAGAAGCGCTGGGATTCTATGCGGACGGACGCTCGTCCGCGTTCGCCGGCACGCACACCCATGTTCAGACCGCCGATGAAAAAATATTGCCGCGGGGTTCCGCCTATATAACCGACCTCGGCATGACGGGCGCTTTGGGTGGCGTAATCGGGATGGACAAGGACATCTGCCTTGAGCGCGCCCGCAATCAAATATTTTACCCTATGCGTTGCGCCGAGGGAACGGCGGCGGTGCAGGGTATATGCGTCCGGTTTGCGCCGGACAGCGGCACGCGGAAAGCGGAGCCGGTAGAACGCTTCTCAGTCTTGTGACCCTCGCGCGCCTCTCTCGGCAAATGACGGGCATTGCCGCCCGGTCGCGTTAAAAACTTCGACGGACGGCAACGAGCGGCACTTTATGCCGAACTGCGTACAGCAACGCGGAAAAGCGGCATCCCAGCTTACTTTGAAAAATTTGCATTTTAGACAATTCGGCTTTGCCTGCACCGGTTAAATATATCGCGACACGGGGCAAACGGTTAAGGGAGCGCGCGAACCGGGCAATTTTGCGTTTGCCGTCCCGTTCTCCGCGTTTTTCAGGCGTTTTTGACTTGTCCGCTGTTCTTTATTCTGCGCCTTCTCAGTAATATATATCCGATTACGCTGATGAACAGCGC
>JAIRSQ010000053.1 GCA_031255395.1 Spirochaetaceae bacterium
AAACTTGCCGAAATCGGCCTTGAATACGCCGAACAAAACACTTCGGAATACTCCGACCGCTACCATGCGGGCCTTAGCGTCCTGGGCGACTATCTTGAAGCGCTCGCCCTTGAACACGAAAGCCGCGCAAAGCTGAACCAGGCCAAAGCGGACTATTTTGCCGCCCGCAACGCCTTCATGTCGGCTCTCGGCGAACGCCGTTAATGTCGGCCTGTCCGTCATTGCGAGCGGGCGTAGCGGATGTGAGCAATCCATTGCCGGGGTTGCCTCGTATGGATTGCCTCGCCCTCACGGGCTCGCAGTGACGACTCCCGGACGACTCGCCATCCACATATCCCTTATCTATTATCTAACAATATGGCTTGTTTTTACGAAAAGAAATCTATAAAATGATATAGCAAGGCAAAAAAATCAAAGTAGAAAATAGGGTATCATGGAAACAGTGAAAATACCGGATGTAGCGCGAACATTGACGACAGACCAGGAAACGTTATGGCGGATAAAACAACTGTTTTGACGCGGCAAATCGGCAAACATCAGGCGCGTTTAAAACATACGGTCCCGCAAGGCGGATTTCTTTGAATTGTTTGGAGCTATAAAAGACGAGACTTTTGTTGAGCCGGATGATGTAAATGCCGAATGATATACATAGAGAGCCGCTGTAATGTATTTTTTGGATATAAATATCCGCGTATATTACTTGAAAGGAAAATACGCTTCCGTTGAAGACATTTTAGGAGGATACCGTTTAACGACATAAAAATTCCAATAATTGTAAAGGCGGAACTATTGTTTGGAATCGAAAAGAGCGAACAAAAAGAGAAAAAACCGTCTTTAATAATTTTATTAAAGCGTTTGAAGTGGCCAATCTTAATGATAGGCGTTGTATTATTACGCTAAAATACGAAACGAATTAGAACATACCGGAAATATAATAGGAGCGAATGACTTATTTGTAACCTCAATCGTACTAGCATATGACGGTATATTAGTAACTCACAATACAGACGAATTCAAAAGGGTTAATGGATTGAAAATAGAAGATTGAGTAAAATGATTATTAAGTAACCATTAAATACCGGTTCATGTTTACGCGAGCACCCGGGCATGGTTCTACGGGAAATTGCTATTGGCAACTCTCTGTGAAACCTGGTTTAACGGAGGGCGTTTTTCCCCCTCTGAGGGAAGGGACACCCGATAAAGCATGGTCGTTATGGAATGAACAACGGCTTATGCTGGCCGTGGTAAAGCATATACTTCTCGAGACAATCTTCCTTACGAATCTGTTTAAAAACATTCATCGCCTTGCGGAACTTTGTGCCAATTCTAAAAGAAAACGGCTCCCGGCATTTTACAGGCTTCTCGTCCCTAAGTAAACGCATATGGGTTTAATACCCCCGCCGCTTGCAGCGTGAAAGTTCATTAGCACCCGTCCATAATGCAGACACATTATGGACAAACTTCCTTAAAAACGCGTTTTCGCAGCCTTTAGGCCGCGAAAACGCAAGGTCTGTCCGCAAAGCGATCGAATATGCGGACAGACCACTAATTGGGCGAGAAGCCGTACCGCTCGAATATTGCAAGGCCCTCGTCCGAGGAGAGGAAGTCAACGAACAGTTTCGCCGCCTCCGGCTGAGGAGCGTTCTTGAGCGGCGCAACCGGATAGATGACCGGAGCCGACAGGATGCCTTCGGCAAGCGTCTCTATTACGACAACCTTGTCCGTCGAGGCAGCGTCGGTGGCATAGACGATACCCACATCGGCACTACCGTTGCCGACCCAGCTTAGCACTTCGGTAACGTTAGTGCCAAGGCTTTTGGAACTTTCAGGCAGGCTGTTCCAAACGCCTATTTTGACAAGCGCTTCTTCCGCGTACTGTCCGGCAGGGACAGATTTCGGATCGCCTATCGCTACGGTTTTTGCATTGGTTATGTCAGCAAAACCGGTAACCGTTGTCGTGGCACCGGAGGGCCGTATCAAAACGAGCTTGTTTTGCAACAGATAGTTTACGTCGTTTGCGTTGATGTAGCCTTCGTTTACAAGGTTTTCCATCTGTCTTACCGCCGCCGACATGAACACGTCCGCTTCCATCCCGTTTTCAATCTGGGTTTGCAGTTTGCCGGAGCTATCGTAGGTTCCGGACACCGCTATCCATGGGTACCTGGCCTGAAACTGCGGGATAAGCTCCTCATCGTAGGCATTCTTAAGACTCGCCGCCGCCGCAACCAGAATCGTAACGGGCTGTGTTTCGGCCGCGCTCTGTTTTTTTGCGCCGGCAAACAAAGCCGCTTGGCCCCCGACCATTAGACACACGGCAAACAGTGCCGCAAAGATACCTAAACGTTTCTTTTTCATACATCAATCTCCTTGAATTAGACAGCGTTATCGCTGCCGTTGTTAATTGGGGCGTCAACACTGCGCCAACCCCCGCCTTCGTATTGTATTATAAAGCGAAATGCTCGTCAAGATAACTCTCGGCTTCGCTTAAAACTTGCCGAACATAGCTTCATTTTCTGCGTTTACGCTTTTGTTTTTGAACGAAGGATTCGTTGTAGCAGGACATCGTAGACGGGCCGCGAATTGATCAGTTCCGCCGTGACGAAGGAACATAGCGAGACTAGGACCAGGCTTGCAAGGTGGTTGTAGTTTGCAGTCATTTCGATTATAAGAACGATGCCGGTTACAGGCGCTTTGATGACGGAGGAGAACATGGCCGCCATGCCGAGTATCATAAAATTAAGGTGGTAATCCGCGCCGACAAAGCCCACCTCCGTGAGTATCTTGCCGAAGGCGTCACCCGCAAGCGCGCCGCAGGCGATTAGGGGCAGGACTATGCCGCCGCTGGCGTCCGAACCGGCGCAGAACGCGGAGTATACAAGGTTTACGCCCAGTATCAGTAGCAGCATATTTATTGAGCGGTTTTCAACCGACAGTGAATCTATGAGCGGGTGGCCGCCGCCGGTAACATCCCACAGGTAGAAACTTAGCGGTATCGACAGCATTACCGGAAACAGGGGGCGAAACAGGGCTGGTATGCGGAAAAACGCAAAGAGATTTTGCGACGAGTAAATCAACCGCTTGAATAAATCACCCAACAGGGCGCAGATTATGCCGAGCAGTATTATCCATAAAAAGAAATTTATCGGCATGACGGTGATTGACCGGAAGTGGTAGACCGGCTGTAGCCCGAAAAATTGGCCTGCCACGATACTGGCCGCCATGGAAGCGCCCATCGCGCAGGCTATCGACAGCGGCGTTATCGCGGCATGCATCTCTTCTATCATGAACAGAACGCCGGCAAGCGGAGCGCCGAACGCGGCTGACAATCCCGCCGAGGTTGACGAGGCGAACAGCGTGTCGCTTTCCACCTGCGGCCTCTTGAATATGTGCAGTATCGCGATGCCCGTGTAGGCGGCTAGCATTACGGACGGCCCTTCCCATCCCATCGAAAGGCCCACCGAAATGGCCAGAAAACTTGCCGCCCACTTTAACGGCAGTTCCGTCTTCCAGTCCGCCGTTAGATGCCCTTTCATCAAGCCTTTTACCTGTGAGACACCGCCGCCGGCCACCATCGGACGCAGTATATTCACGAGCCCCAGCAGAAACCCCGCTACAGCCAAAACGCCGACAAGTATCAGCGTATACCTTACCGGCAGACCGGGCAAAGCCTGATAGATTT
>JAIRSQ010000096.1 GCA_031255395.1 Spirochaetaceae bacterium
CGCTTCCAGCGTAAGGACGCCCTCGCACACGAGATCGGCGCCGTCCATCAGCGATATGGCGGGCATCTCGGATAAATCAAACGGTGTCCGTATCGTTTTGCCGAGTTCCCGGGCTATTATCTTCGCGGTGGTGCCGCCCAGTATCACCTTTTGTCCGGCAAACCGTTCAAAGACACGCGCCATTTCGCGGTCGTCTTCTTCGTGAAACGGCGGGCCTGTTACTACCAAAAGATCGCGCGGTTCGCGGAAGTAGATGACACCGCAACCGATGTCGTCGTGTGCCGCGCCGCCGTCCGCCAGCCGTGCTGCGGCCACCACGCTTTGCGCCAGTTCGCGGGCGCTTGCCAGCGGGCGGTTCTCTATCTCGGAAAGCGCGTATTTTTGCACCTGTTCCGCGCCCCATCCGCCAGGATAGCCTTCTTTCCCGATGCCCGCCTGTGTCACTCCGTCCGAAAAGAAAATTATCCTGTCGCCGGGGCGGGCGCTGTATGCCGAACAGAACAGAGCCTCGTCTTCGGGGCCGGTCTTTTTGTTTTTCCGCTCTATCGGGATTCTGGTTTTTTCCAGCCGCACAAGGCGGTTTTCCCGCACGATGGTAACGGGCGGGCTTTCGTACTCGATAAAATTGACCGTCATGTCGTGGCGGATGTCGGCCAGCGCGAACGTGGCATAGCCCAGCCCCCGTTTCCGGCAGACCGGCAGGCTGTTGATGATGAGTTCGGCGGCGTTCCGGGGCGGAATGTCTTTTAGCACGAATTCTGTCAGCATGGTCGCGGTAAGGCTTGCCAGAATGTTCGCCTTGACGCCGCTGCCTAGCCCGTCCGAAAGCGC
Organism: Spirochaetaceae bacterium; assembly: GCA_031255395.1. Lineage (GTDB taxonomy): Bacteria > Spirochaetota > Spirochaetia > Treponematales > Breznakiellaceae > JAIRMY01. The sequence goes on from JAIRSQ010000096.1 coordinate 832, forward strand.
GGCCACGATTCTGCTGCCCGTGGCGTTCTTCCTGGACAGGAAAACGTCGCCGTCCGCGTTCTGTCCCTGTTTTCGCTCCAGATAATAATCAACCTCGATAAAAACATTTTTGCGTATATGCGAAAGTCCGGGCTTCCCGTTCTCGGTGTCCGTCATCTTCTCCCCCTTGCGGCTTCATGCCCGGTGCTGTTCGTCTCGATTATCGAGTTGAGGATAGCCTCCGTCTCCGCCGCGTTTTCTCCAAGCAGGAACGCGATTTTTTGCACCGCTCTGATATTCTTTTCAATGACGGTTTTTGTCTTCGAAATGGTTCTGTCCCTGTGTATCCGGGGAATCGTTACGTCAGTGAACACGCCCGCGGCGGTCTCACCCTACTCTCTCACGACCACGTTCAGGCGGAGTATTCGGTATGACGGGGAATCAGGGGTATCGATGCGAACATCGTAATCGAAACCGGCATCGGGCGCGGCGGAAAACGCCTCCTCGAAATAAGCCGCCACTTCGGGTATCTTGTTCAGCTTGAAGCCGGCCAGCCGCTCGGTGATTTCGTACAATTCCTCAATTTCGCCGCCCATCAGGACGGCGAAATTTTTGTTGCACTCTATGACGCGCATATTTTTCTCAACGATAACCACGCCGCCCGGCATCGCGTTCATAAGGCCGTTAGCCTTTCTACGCGCCAGACGGCGCATGTACGGGGCGCACATCGTCTTTTCGGCCCGTCTTTCCAGCATGGCCGCCGCAAAATCGCGACAGGTCCTGTAACCGCACTTTGAACAGTTTGTCTCGTCGTTCGCGTTGTACTTCCCTGTCAGTTCGAGCGCGGCGCGGATTTCATGCGGACTGCGGCAGGCGGCCTTTATCTCGCGGGCGGCAAGCTCGCCCGTGAGCGGTATCGGGCGGGGGCCTGTGTCCCAGCCGCCGGGAGTGTCTTCCGCGGACCCGGCGTAATTTAGCAGGCGGGAGCGGCGGGTTATCGCTGACTCGTCCCGCGTGGCGCAGGGGCCGTTCACGCAGCCGCCCTGACAGGCGAGCAGTTCAAGAAACAGCGGCGTTTCGAGGCCGTCGGGCCGCGTGGCCGCGTTCAGCGTCTCCGCTATCGTGCCGATGCCCGATATGACCATGGTCGCCGTTTTCTGAAAGCCCTTATACCTGCCCATCGAGACCAGCATACCGCCGTCAACCGGATAGAACGCGCCCTTCGAGGCGCGTCCGGGGACAAAACTGTCGTCCGGCGTTTCGCTCATGGCAAGCGGGTCTATCCCCTCGTCGCGGAACCACCCGCGCAGCTCGTCGAACGTTATCGCCGCGTTTATTTCCCTGAACTGGTCGGCCTCGCGTTTTTTCGCTATGCAGGGGCCGATAAACACGATATTGACGCGCCCGCCGTAAAGACGGCGCAAAAGCTGGGCGTGGACGAGCAGCGGCGAGGCGCGGCCGTTAAGGTACGGGACAAACGCGCTCGCGTACCGTTTCAGGTACAGCACGACGGCGGGGCAGGCCGATGACAGGAAGAGTTTTTGTCCGCCGTCCGTTTCCGACGCTTCTTTCAGGTCGGCGGCTGCCCCGGCGGACACATAATCCGCCCCGATAGCCGTTTCGGAGACCGCGAAGAAACCCAGCCGTTTAAGCGCCGCCGCCAGTTGTTGCGGGGTACAGCCGGAAAATTCGGAAGCGAAGGACGGCGCTAGCGACACGAAGGTTTTCTTTTCCTGACGCAGCAGTTTTTTTGCCGTCTCCACATCGTTCCGCGCTTTCCGCGCCGAGGCGGGACAGACGCGAACGCAGTTTCCGCAAAGCACGCACCTCGCGGGCGTGACGCTGACGCGCCCGTTCCATACCTTTACCGCCTTGACCGGACAGTGTTCAACGCATTTGTAGCAGCAACGGCATTCGGCTTCGACACTGTAAACCGGATGTTCAGCCATATTTTACCTCTTTTACCTGTTATCCGACCGCCTCAGCCAGTATGTTCCGCAGGGAATTACAGCTCGCGCACGATGACTGCACCAGCGGAATAGCCTTGGCCGCCGCCCTTTTCTTTACGATATGGACCATCTCGTGCGCCACAGGATTGGTAAACAGCACAATCAAATCAGGTATCCCTATCATATATTCCAGATTGCTCTTGGGCTGCGTATAAATCTTCGCCTCGCAGCCGTATTCACGGCAAATGTCCCGATACCGGTACTCCATCCGCACTCTCCCGCCGACGATCACGACATTCATATCCGACCGCCTTTAATGTTTCGCGTAATGAACGTGAAGCAGCTCGCGAGCGCGATCTTTCAGCGCGCCGCTCTCGTACAGCGCCCGCACCGACCGGTTCATTTCCGCGCTTGGAAACGGAGAGCGTATGTCACGGGCATAAAGATTTCTGCCGCGCCTGTCCTTGTCCGCTTTTTCGGCGAACGGCTGGCCGCCTCCGTTCACGCAGCCGCCCCGGCAACTCATCACCTCGACAAAATCAAAATGTTCGCCCGATTTGACGCGCCTTATAATCTCGCGGGCGTTTTGCAATCCGCTCACCGCCGCTATCCGAAGTTCCCGCCCCGCAACCGTAACACGCGCCTCTTTTATCCCGTCATCGCCGCGCACACCGGTATAGGCGATTTGCATGAAGGACTCAGGCGATTTGTCGGACGCGATATAACGGAGAGCCGCCTCCGTTACGCCGCCAGACACGCCGAATATTACCGCGCCGCCGCTTGACTCGCCAAAGGGACTGTCAGGCATCCGGGGGACAAGCTCGTCGAAGACTATCCCCGCCTCGCGTATCATTTGGATCAGCTCGCCTGTGGTAATCACATGATCGACGGCGCTCTGCCCGCCGATCGTAAACTCAGGCCTGGCGGCCTCGAATTTTTTAGCCGTGCAGGGCATCACTGCAACATGGACGCGCTTGTCCGTCCCCTCGCCTGGTTTTTCCGTTTCACGTATCACGGACGCGAACATTTGCATAGGGCTTTTGCAGCTTGAAATGTCTTCCAAAAGTTCCGGGTACTCATTTTCGGCAAACTGAATCCAGGCCGGGCAGCACGAGGAAAAGAGCGGAAACCCGTGTTCCTTCCCGTCCGCCAGCCGCGCCAGCAGTTCCGAGCCTTCCTCTATCACCGTAAGGTCGGCGCCTGTCGTCGTGTCGTAAACGCGGTCAAAGCCGAGTCTGCGTAAGGCGGCGAATATGCGCCCTATCGCGTTGGAATCCTCGTGCATCCCGAATTCGCTGATGACCGCGGCGCGTACCGCCGGAGCGACCTGCACGCTCGTCCACACCGTCTTGTCATCAAGCACCCGCCAAACGGCCTTCGTATCGTCCCGCACCGTGAGAGCGCCTGTCGGACAGACGGCGGAACACTGGCCGCAGCCGACACAGGCCGACTCGGCGATTGGCGCGTCAAAGGGGGCGCTCACCCGCATATCGGAGCCTCGCCCTGTAAAGCCTATCGCTCCGATGCCCTGTATCTCGCCGCAAACCCGCACGCAGTCGCCGCAAAGTATGCACTTGTGCGAGTCGCGGGTTATGCAGAGCGAGGAATCGTCGATAAGGCTTTCCGCCGCCGTGTTGTGGAACCGTCCCGTCTTCACCTTGAAACGGAAAGCAAGGTCTTGCAGGCGGCATTTCTTGTCTTTAGGGCAACTGGTGCAGTCGCGGCAATGGTTTGACAGCAGAAGTTCCAGTATAAGGGCGCGGTATTTCCGCAAGCGTTCCGTGTTGGTCCTTATGACCATGCCCGCCTCCGGCGGGGTCGAACAGGATGCCTCGAAACTTCCCCTGCCGGTCTCGACAACGCACATACGGCACGCGCCATAAACGGAAAGATCGCTGTAATAGCAAAATGTGGGCATCTCGATGCCCGCCTTCCGTATCAGTTCCAAAACATTTTTCTCGCCCTCTATCGGAACGGGAATCCCGTCAATCGTCATATAGTCCATCCTGATCCTCCTAAAATTACGCCGCGTCCGGTTTTGCGCCGGAATCGTTCACCGCGACAATCGCGCTTACCGGGCATGCGTCGACACACGCCATGCATTTGATACATTTGCCCGTATCCAAGTCGTGGGGCTTTTTCTTTTCGCCGCTTATCGCCCCGGCCGGACAGTTGCGGGCGCATTTCGTACACCCGATACAGATTTTCGGGTCTATCGCCAGATTTCGCAGTTTCTTGCAACTGCCTGCCGGACAGTGCCTGTCCCTGATGTGGGCCTCGTACTCGGAGCGGAACCATTTTATCGTGCTCAATACAGGGCCTGCGGCGGTTTTTCCCAGCCCGCAGAGAGCGGTGTTCGTTACCGCTTCGGCAAGTTCGAGCAACAGTTCGATGTCGCCCTCTTTGCCTTCTCCGCCCGTTACGCGCTCCAGTACGGCGAGCATACGTTTTGTCCCTTCGCGGCACGGAACGCACTTTCCGCATGACTCGTTCTGCGTAAAGTTCATGAAGAAGCGGGCGACCTCGACCATGCAGGTATTGCAGTCCATCACGACAAGCCCGCCCGAACCGATGATAGCGCCGATTTTTTTAAGGCTGTCGAAATCGAGCGGAAGGTCAAAGTGTTCCGCTGTAAGGCAGCCGCCTGACGGCCCGCCTATCTGCACCGCCTTGAATTCGGCGCCGTCCTTCATGCCGCCGCCCACATCGAGTATCACTTCGCGCAGCGTCGTTCCCATCGGTACCTCGATAAGGCCGGTGTTAGCTATCGCTCCGGTAAGAGCGAAGGTTTTCGTGCCGGGACTGCCCGCCGGGCCTATGCCCTTGAACCAGTCCGCCCCCCGGTTGATGATGAGCGGCACATTGGCAAAGGTTTCAACGTTATTCAACACGGTCGGACATTCAAACAGCCCCTTTTCCACAGTGCGGAAAAACTTGACACGGGGCATTCCCCGTTTCCCCTCGATCGACGCGGTGAGAGCCGAACCTTCGCCGCAAACAAACGCCCCTGCCCCTCGATTTATACGCAAATGAAAGCTGAAATCCGAGCCGAGTATATTGTCGCCCAAAAGCCCCGCCTCCAGCGCCTGCGCTATCGCGGTTCTAAGACGGCTGACGGCAAGCGGATATTCGGCACGGACATAGATATAGCCCTTGCTTGCTCCGCAGGCGAGGGCGGCTATCAGCATACCCTCGATCATCCGGTGCGGGTCTCCCTCCATCACGCTGCGATCCATGAACGCTCCCGGATCGCCCTCGTCGCCGTTGCAGACCACATACTTTTGCGCGGCCTTTTGACGCTGAACCTGCAGCCATTTGCGTCCTGTCGGAAAGCCCGCCCCGCCCCGTCCGCGAAGGTTTGAATCCGTAATTTCGGCGATTATCCCGTCCGGTGTCATATCAAAGAGGGCCTTTTCAAACGCCTCGTACCCGCCAGCGGCTATCGCCTCCGCGATAGAAGTCGCGTCTATCTGTCCGCAGCGTTCAAGCACAAGGCGGGTCTGCTTGCTAAAAAACGGAATATCGCCGCGCTTTGGATATGCCGTTCCGTCAAGACTGTATACAAGCCGCTCGCAAACCTCGCCCCGCATAATCGTTTTGTCAACAATTTCTTCGCAATCCTCCGGCTTTACCTTGGTGTAAAGCCAGTTCTCCGGTTCTATCAGCACGAGCGGTCCCATCTCGCAAAAACCGTGGCAGCCGCTCCGTTTGATCCCGTCATGCAGAGCCGCTTCCGGTTCTTCCCGCAATTCCACGGCGCAGTCAACGCCCTTATCTTTCATAAGGGCGACAAGACGCTCGTACACCGCCGGAGAACCTGATGCAACGCAGCCGGTTCCCGTGCAAACAAGAATCCGTTTTCGCTGTTTGTCGAGCGCCGCCGCGTACAGCGCCCGCGTGTTCTGCAATTCGGCGCGGTCTTTCAGTTTATGCCGCATCGATGCCCTCCTTTGGTTCGGAGGTTTTCAGTTCCGTTACCAGAGCGGCCGCCCTGTCCGGTGTCATAGACGGATACGCGACATCGTTGACAGTCAGCACGGGCGCAAGCCCGCATGCGCCGAGGCAGGACACCGTTTCCACCGTAAACAGCAAATCGTCCGTGCTTTTCTTTTTTCCGTCCAGCGCCAGTTCTTTTCGCACCCGTTCCAGCACCGGGGTAGATTTACGCACATGGCAGGCCGTCCCGTCACAAACTTTGATGAGGTATTTTCCCTTAGGCTCAAGCGAAAAGTTTTCGTAGAACGTCGCCACGCCGTACACACGCGACACGCTAACTCCCAGCTTCTTCGCCATATAGAAAAACAATTCCTTCGGCAGATAGCGGTAATGCTCCTGCGCCGCCTGCAAAACGCCGACAATTGAACTCGGGTCCGCGCCCAACTCCGCCATCGTCCGGTCAACAACGGAAAAATCACTGATCCCCATAAATCACTCCTCGTTAATCGCACATTTTTATCATGGTAAACCGGAAAAAATCCCCCGCATAATCCCAAAGAACAGAATACCGCCATAAAATTTTAATTATGCCCGCCGACAAAAATGACTGATTTTCATAACGTAACGAGCCTCTCCGCCGCAAGCGGCGGGCATTAAGCCCCACTGTAAATAAAAACATTCAAGAGCACGGCATATCCTTACCGTGGACATTGCTGTAACCGCCATTCTTTAAGAATGAGTTTACTTTGCGGTATTGTAAATTATGACAGAAGGGTTTAAACAGTTATTGAATAAAGTCTAATTTAGTAATACATAGAAATTATTTTGCCTTTCTATAGCCTTGTATTTCTTTCTCTGATATGAAATACACATTTCCATGCGCCCTGGAAATAGCCACATAAAGTTTATTTAGAGTACCTTTTGCCAAATCACTTAAATTATTTTTTTTATAATAATCCAATGTCGTTTTATTTAGAATAACACAAACATCATTATATTTATTTTCACCCTTGCAATCACCCCAGTTTTTTGACCTACACTTATATGAATAATGTTCTTGCCGGAATAATTTTATGATATTATCATCCTCCATAATTGATTTTATTTCAACCTCATTACTAATATACTTAATTTCCGACCACTCACTTTTACAAGACCCAATATTAATCTTTAAATTGTTTGATATATAATCGCATATTTGCGGGCAACAACGATGACTTTTAATCAAAGTAGTTTCATCAACGACAAATCCCATATTCCTGAATTTATTTTTGTATTCTCCATAGTCATCATATAAAGTCTCCCCGACATTACCATCTCTACTCGTATCAAACGTATGTTGGAAAAAATCTCCGACATAGAGAATATTTATATTCGATTCCGATATTTTTCTTAGTAATCCAAAATCATGTCCAGCAAAATCTTGTATTTCGTCTATATAAAAGAATCGATAATATTTTTCCAATCTCTTTTTTACATCTCCATATAAACATTTCATTTCAATAAACTTTGCCGCCCTATTGTGATACAAACGGCCATTGTTCGTTAAATACCTTTTATCATCATTTTTTCCAGCATATCGTGGGGAATTTTGTTTATAGCTCAATCCTTTTAGTTTGTATTCTTGCATAAGAAAGGGTTGTATACAGAACGAATATAAAAAAGACGAGTATGTCATTATACGTATATTGCTTGGAAATGCCTTAAACCTATTTATTATATTTTCTCGTAAATTACGAATGTTAGAAACAGTATATGTTAGGATCAAAGAACGTTCGCCTTCTTGAATTTGATTTACCAAATATGTGGTCTTTCCTGATCCCGCGACTGCAAAAATTATTCTTTTATCCATTCAATAGCCTCTTTGATGTATTCTGGAACATTAAATTTATCCGTATTGTTAAGCAAGGCAAACGCCGCTTCAGTCTTATTATTTAGCATATATTCTTTGACTGTTAATGTTCTACGCGATGGACAAAACAAGCGGTCACATACAGATTTGTTTTCTAAATACACACTAACTTCAAATGTATGTCTATCGGTATCTTTATCAGCAAATATTCCGATCGAATTGCCAACGTATTCTTGATAATTCTCAATACAGTTTTTATAATAGTCACCATCGTTGTCACGAATTACCGCCGTCTTTATAGATAGCATCTTCGCGAGGTTTAAATATCGTTTAAATGCCGTTCCTCCAATGGCTATTATTGTAATGTTGCATTCAGTTTCCTTCTTTTGTGCAATACATTCAAACATTTTACTCATCAGTATATATTCGGCATCCCCTTCGACTAATATAACTTTTTTTGAAAGAATAAATTCTAAAATATTATGATTGGCCGACTTTATGAAAAATTTTGCTGTGTCGTCATCAATATCTCTTAACTTCACAGGGACATCGGAGGTGCTACTAAGCATTGTAGCATTTCTTAAATCTAATCGTGAACTAATCAAATTATTGTGTGTTGCTATAAACAGCTGTCTATCGTTCACTTCTGAGATCTTATTTACGAGTAATTGCATGTGAGAATGGCTTAAATGATTTTCTGGTTCTTCTATCAGTATTATATCAATTATTTTCTTTGATTTACCGAGCGCAAATTCTGTTTTTATAAAGCATTGTTTACCCTTACCTTTATTTTCAATGGCGATATCATTTTCAAATATTGTTAAATCACTTTTCAAATTAGATTTTGCATCATTCTTTACACCAAATTGATACGCATCTATTCTTTCATTCACTCCTTTTAATATTTCATGATTAAAGATATTTTTATATTTTCTGTATTGATTTTGATGTTTAAACAGATCAGAACCCTCAATCCAGTTATTATACATATTATTTACATATTCTTTCATAGCATATTCGTTACCAATTCTGCTGTTGTCAACAAAAATATGATTTACAAACCTTCTATACCCGCTGTATTGACTACCTTGAAATGTAGTAAAATCACATCTGTAGAATTCAAAAGGGAAATTTTGATCATCGTTTTTTAAGATTTCAATCATTTCTTTCATGAATGAATCATCAGGTTTTAGAACTAACCGCAAACCATCACAGTTTCTATGTTCGGAATTATTTCTCCCATTTAATTCCTCATTAGTCTGCTCGTTAAGATAGATTTCCGCATACAACTCAGGCAAATTTCTATAATCCCTGTCAGACTCAAGAAACATTCGTATGCATTCTTTGTTGAATAATGATTCCACCCCAATGTTTTCTATCTTATTTCTATTTCCGCTTAAGACCAAATCAATGGCAAGCAGGACCGTGCTTTTACCCGATTCATTATCCCCAATGATCGTATTAAAACTTTTATCGAAATCAATTACCAATTCCCGAAATCTTTTGAAATTTACTATTTTGAGTTTTTCAATGTAAACCATATTATATCTCCTGCCACTAAGGCACAGTCTATTCACCTTGATATTTTACAATATGGGAATATTTCTGTCAATAGTGTATAATTACATTTACACATAAAAACTCCAAATAAGTTCTGCCTGTAATGAGAGGAACACATTCGTCACATTGGGTAGACATTCTTCCCAAAAGCCCTTGTATTTTGCTATTACTCCGACGAGCGCAAGGTGGAGGGGGCGTGCACGAGACTAATCGATTAGTCCATCTGCCCTGAGACCTCCAGCCTGCTCGATAGCAAGCACACCCCATCATTGCTCATTGTATATGTGGGGGAGCGCACCCTCGCCTAATGCGGCCTTATCCTGTTAATCCGATACACCCAATGACGCTGCTCCCCCCCGCTACATAGTCCTCACTACGGCGCGTGGCGCCTCCGTTGCGGTCTTGCCCTTCCTTATAGGGTAAAGCAGGCGGCAAAGCGTCAGGCTAAACAGTGCACCGCACTGTTTCGTGCTCCCCCCACTCTCTTCCCCGCCAAACCGCCGCCCCCTCGAATGTGAATCAAGCCCTTATCGGCTTATCCCCCTTTGTCATGCCCATTGCTTATGCGGCGGTGAGCGCCGCGCAATGGTCATGCCAAGCCGCACGGCGGCGCGGGTCTTGTCCGTTGGCATATAGCGGCCTTTATCGCCATTTCGCGGCATTAGGAATATCGCGTAACCGATACGTTTTGCGGCAAAAGGGCGGCGGCGGT
>JAIRSQ010000109.1 GCA_031255395.1 Spirochaetaceae bacterium
CGTGTCGTCATAGACACCGGCGGCTTCCCGCATGGCGGCGGTCTGGCCGAAGTGGGTCGAGGAGGCAGGATGCACGATGAGCGACTTCGCGTCCCCCACGTTTACCATGTAGTCCCAAATCCGCACCCGTTTCAGTACGGAAAGCGCCGCGTCCCTTCCCTGCTTGAGCCTGACGGCAAGAATCGCGCCCGGACCTCGGGGAAAGTACCGTTGCGCGAGGCCGTAGTAGGGGCTGTGCGGCAGGCCCGGATAGGCGACCGATTTGACCGCCGGATGCCCCGCCAGAAAAGACGCGACCCCAAGGGCGTTTTGGGCATGCCGTTCCATGCGCAGCGACAGCGTTTCCATGCCCTGTAGCAGGAAAAACGCCTGCATCGGACTCATGTGAGCGCCCAAGTCGGTCAAATACACGATCCGCAGGCGTTTCGTAAACAATGTCCGCCGCAGTTCATCGTCCGGGATCGAATCCTTGTAGTCGTTGTAGAACTGTTCCATGCGCGGGAACCTGCCGTTGAAATAATCAAAGCCGCCTTTTTCCACCGCAGGCCCGCCTATCACCACGCCGTGACCGCCCAGGTACTTGGTGGCCGAATAACAGACAATATCCGCGCCGTAATCAAAAGGACGCAACAGGTACGGCGTGGCAAAGGTGTTGTCAACAACAAGCGGGATGCCGTAGCGGTGCGCCAGCTTCGCAATCTCTTCCATATCGACGATATTCATACCCGGATTGCCCAGGCTCTCCAGGTATATCGCCCTGGTTTTGCCGGTAATCAGCTTCTCGTAGGCCGCTATATCATTTTCATTTTCAACAAACTTCCCGGTAATGCCGTACTGCGGTAAAACCGAGGAGAGCAGCGTGGTGCTGCCGCCGTACAGGGTCTTTACCGCGATGATTTCATCGCCGCTCTGCGCAAGGTTGAGGAACGTGTTCGAGATTGCCGCCATCCCGCTTGCCATCGCTAATGCGGCGGCCCCTCCTTCAAGGGCAGAGATGCGTTTTTCCAGCACCGTGTTGGTCGGGTTCGAGAACCGCACATACGAGTGGCCTTCTTCCGCGTAAGAAAAAAGCCTTACGCAGCGGTCGTAGTCCCCAAGCTCAAACGCCGCCGTTTGGTAGACGGGAACCGCCTTTGAACGGTAATGTTCGGCGGGATTGTAGCCCGCGTGAAGTTGTTTGGTCGTAAATCCCAGAGAATCGTCCTTGTACGCCTCATAACTCATATTTCATTCCTTGCGCCGTTTTATGGGCAAGCGCCTCCAGACGGAGCAGCGCCGCGTTCGCGCCCAGCGCCAGCAGCCCGCACAGAAGCGCGCCCCAGATTATTTTTACCGCGTTATTGGTGCGCAGCCCGTCAAAGAGGATTGCCCCGATGCCGCCCGCGTTGATGACCGCCGCGATAGTGCCGATGCCGATGGTGGAAACAACGGCAAGCCGGATACCGGCGATGATAACCGGCAGCGACAGCGGCAGTTTTATCAGTATCACGATTTGCAGCCATGTCATGCCCATGCCGCAGCCCGCTTCGACAAGCGGCGGCGGAACGGCGTTAAAGCCCGCCAGAAAATTGCGCAGCAGGAGGAATTGATTGTACAGCGCCAGCACGCAGACGGCGGTACGCATCCCCAGCCCAAGAACGGGAATGAGCAGCGCGAAGAGCGCGAGGCTCGGAATCGCATAGACGGCCCCGGCGATACGAAGCGCCGCCCGTTCCGCGCCCTGCCCCTTGCGGTGGAGAAGCAACGCCAGCAGGGCGGCAAGCGTAAGCGAAATAGTCATGGTCAGGATCAAAATAAAAAGATGCTGGCCAAGCGCGGCGAACAGCCGTCCGTGATACCGCAAAAAATACTGAATCATATTCCGTCTCCTCCGTGTATGAAGCCCTGCGTGTCTTTCAACAGTTCCCGTACAAAGTCATTTGCCGGATTACGCAGTAACTGTTCGGGGCTGTCGAACTGCACAACCGCGCCCCGGTGCATTACCAGCGTCCGCGTCCCCAGTTTGAGCGCCTCGTTTATGTCGTGCGTTACAAAGAGATAGGTTTTCCGCGAAGCCGCGCCATGAACGGCGGCGTCTTTTTGCAGGCGGTGGATGCGCAGAATTTCATTCTGAAGGTTCACGCGGTTAATCGCGTCGATGGCCCCGAAAGGCTCGTCAAGCAGAAGGATGTCCGGATCAACGGCAAGCGCGCGGGCCAGGCCGACCCGCTGCTGCTGTCCGCCTGAAAGCTGGGCGGGATGGCGCTTGTGGAATTCCGCGTAATCCAGATTGACCAGTTCAAGCAGTTCCTTCACTCTGTCTGCGATCTTCACGCGGTCCCATTTGAGGAGTTTGGGAACAAGGGCGATGTTCTCGAAGACGGTCATGTGCGGGAAAAGGCCCGACTGCTGAATGACATAGCCGATACCCCGGCGGAGGCGGATCACGTCGGCCTGTTTAATCTCAGCGCCGTTCACATATACCTCGCCCGCGTCATAGTCAACGAGCCTGTTTATCATTCTAAGGAGCGTCGTTTTTCCGCAGCCCGAAGTGCCGACAACCGTAACGAATTCCCCCGCCTCAATGGAAAGGCTCAGGTCCTCAAATAGGCTGTCCTACGCGTTGGGAAACCGTTTTGTTACGTGCTTAAACGATACAGCCGTCAATTTATGCCTCCTTTACTCGGGCTGGGGGACGGGCGTAAGCGACAACGCGCCTGCCGGACAGGTATTGACGCATAACGAGCATCCGACACACCGCCCCGCGTCTATCCGCCGGTCCGCCGCCGAAAAAAGATGAAACGGGCAGCGTTCCTCGCACAATCCGCAGGAAACGCATTTCTCCCAATCCGCCTGTACGCGCCGGGAAACTTTCGGCCAGCTTAAAAAGAGGGGGCCGCCTGCGGACTGCTCCGCGTTCCGTCTTTTCCGCGCCCGCGACAAGTAGCAGCAGTCCGTACAGCAGTTGCAAATTGTGTTCGCGTTTGCGGTATGGATGAGGCCCGCGTCATCCGCGTCCCGTATCACCTGTGCGGCGCGTTCTTTTGTTATCGGCGTGGAAACGCCCCGGTGCGCGACGGTGTTAATCCCTGAGCGGTACGAGACGCAGGTAAGAAGCGGCTTTCCACAGCCGTTATGCGCTCCGGCAAGGACGCGGCAGTCGCAGTGCGCCAGATATGCCTGCCGCTCCTCCGTTTCAACGCGCCGCAGGGCCTCCGCAAGAGTCAGCACCGCGTCCTTGGACGGGCGTTCCTGCGGATTACGGTTAAGGCCGGCGTAATAGGCGGAAAAGTACCATGCGTCAAGCGCCGCCTGCGTTTCTTTGGCCAGCGCCCGGTACTTCTCAGGCTCGGCAATGACGAAAACATCCAGCAGCGTATAAAAATTGTTGAACCTGAAAGAGCGGGCGCTTTCGTCCGTGTAATTGACGAGGCCGCGCCGGTACAGGTCTTCCGCCGCAAGCCCTGCCCGCCGCAAATCTTCCGCGCCGAACGTTTCTTTTTCGAACTCCGCGATACGCCCCTGTTCGAGGGGCGAAACGATGCTGTCCAGCGCCGCTTCCGCCTCTTTGGGTACGCCGAAACGGGCGCGGAATTTGCGGCGGGCCGCTTCTCCGTTATGTTCTTTCATTCTGCCAGATTCCTTTTGCCAGATTCCTTCATTTTACTGAGTTATCTTTATCGATGCGTAAAATTCTTTCGCCACATCATCGTATTCCCGCTTGTCCAGGTCTACCTTCGCGTTTAACTGCGTGATGGTCGGCGTGTCGATTTTCGCGTTCACCGCGTTAAGCGCGTCCGCGATCTGCGGATACTGGTCCAGCGCGGCGCGGCGGACAACGGGAGCGATATTGTAGGGCGGCCACACGTAACGGTCGTCCTCGAGCAGGACATAGGCCGGATCAACGAGCGTCCCCTCGGTCGTATACGCGGGGGCGGCATCCGCTTCGTCCGCGGCAAGCACCTGATACTTCAGCGCGTCCGAATACACGGTGCTGGAAGCCCAGTTAAACGGCCCGTAAACCTTTGTCAGGCCCGGAATGCCGTCCTCGCGCTCATCAAACTCGCCCTGGGAGGCGAAACGGACGTGTTCCGCGTTCCTCTGCAAATCGGAAATCGTGCGTATCCCATAGGCATCGGACGCTTTCCTGGTTACAACGATGCCCTGGCCGTCATTCGCCTGCGCGTAATCGAGCCAAACAATGTCAAACCGCGCGGCGTATTCCGCCTTCACCGTATCGTAGACCTCCTGCGGATCGGTGATGAGCGGAAGTTTCAGGACGGCGAGCAGGCCCGTGCCCGTGTATTCGGGATACAGATCGATCTCGTTGTTGACAAGCGCCGTATGGACGACGGAACTTGCCAGATCAAACCTGCGTTCAACCTTTACGCCCGAGTCCTCCAGGGCAAGCGCGTACAATTCGGCTAAAATGAGACTTTCGGTAAAGTTTTTCGAACCGATGCGAACGGCCGCCTGTGATTTTTGCGCGCACGAGCCGAACAGCGACAGCACGGCCAGCAAGACAACAAGAACGATGACGGATTTTTGTGTTTTTTTCATAAAAACTCCTTACAAACGGGCTGTTCCGTTAAAGCGCGAACGGTGAAGCGGAGCTTCGCCTTCACTTTTGGAACAGACCCAACGACAGACTTTATTCGGGCACCGCTTGGGCTTCCCGAATACCGATTTTGACAGACCTGGCGCGGAAACCGGTGTTTCCGGACAAGTCCCTATGGTCGGCGCGGTTAAGCGCCCTCCAAAATACAGAGCGCGTTCTTAGCCAAAGAGCGCGGTTTGTACTTTTTTTTCCAACACGGACAGCAAAAAGTCGATGCCTATCGAAAGCGCCGC
>JAIRSQ010000173.1 GCA_031255395.1 Spirochaetaceae bacterium
CTGCCCAACGCGATGACGAGCGCGCTCAGCTACCTGCCGTTCATTCTGGGCGGCTCCATCACGACGCTCACCTCGCTCGACTTCCTGGGCTTCGGTATGCCGTCCGGCTCCCCTTCGCTGGGCGAACTTCTTGCCCAAGGCAAAGCCAACCTCCAAGCTCCGTGGCTCGGCGTGTCGGCCTTTGTGATTCTCGCGCTGAGTCTCTCCCTGCTAGTCTTCACCGGCGAAGCTGTACGCGACGCCTTCGACCCAAGACGCAACGGGTAGAGGCGAGCTGGGAGCGACGCGTCCAGATCACTTTAAATTTGACAAGACGTAGCTATAAATGCCGTATTTTAGGATGTTTTCTATCAAAATCAATGACAAATGTCATAGAATTGATAAAAAAACCTTGCGAAACCAAAACCGTAGCCGCATAATTTTTTGTACGTCTGAAGCGGCGTCTTATATGAGCAAAAACGCCGTTTTAGCGTTTACGCATACCATTTTGTATCTGGAGGGGGGTATAATGAGGATTTTATTGGTTGACAGCAAGGCTCCTTATAGAGAGACGATAAAAAATCTGTTGATGACACAGGCTGATTTCGATCTGGTTGGCGTCGGCGTTGACGGGTACGACGCGATAAGGCTGACGGACGACTTGAAGCCTGACGTGATAATTTTGGACACAGAAATACCGCTGCTTGACGGCCTAAAGACAGCGGCATCCCTTCGCCGCCGCTGTCCCGACGCGGCAATCATCATAATCGCGGACAACATGGACGACAAAACCATGGTCGAGGCCGTTCGCGGCGGCGTTATGGGATTACTGCTGCGGGGTTCCATATTCGAGGACGTAAACAGCGCGGTAAGAAACGTGACTGCGGGCAACTGTTATATGAGCCGCGATCTGACTCCGCGCGCTTTTAATTTGTTTTCGCACATGGTAAGAAAAGTGAATTCCGCCAGCGGCGACTATTTTACCGCTTATGAGACCGCAAAATCGTATCCGCGAATCAGCCGCACGGAACTGCGGATAACCGCGTTCATAGGGCAGGGGCTTTCGAACAGGCAAATATCTGAAATTCTTAAACTAAAGGAAGGCACAATCCGCAATTACGTCTCGCTCATACTGCAGAAAACGAATCTAAAGCACAGGACGCAGATAGCCCTGTACGCGTTAAAAAACGGTTTTCACGGCAGCGAAGTTTGCGGCAAAACGGACAGCAGTAAGCGGATCGAAGGAGCGACGCCTAATAACAGCATCGCGCCGACGGACCTCTGACGGCGAAATTCCCTGTAGCCTGACTGTAAATTTTGAATGGCGTTGCTATGCTCGCCCGGCGGAAACAGGCGGCTCCGCCATGAAGACCCGTTACGCGCCGGTTTTTCGCAGGCGGTTTATCAGGTTTGCCTGGTAGCCCGCGCCGAAGCCGTTGTCGATGTTTACGACGGAAACGCCGGGAGCGCAGGAGGTCAGCATTCCGAGCAGCGCGGAAAGGCCGCCAAACGAAGCCCCGTAACCGACGCTTGTCGGCAATGCGATAACCGGCGACGAAACGAGTCCCGCTATGACCCCGGCGAGAGCGCCTTCCATGCCGGCGCAGGCGATTATAGCGCGGGCAGCGCGGATTTCGTCAAGCCGGTTGAACAGGCGGTGTATGCCGGCCACGCCTATGTCGTTGATCATACGCACGTTGCTGCCGAAAAACTCCGCCGTCCGCGCCGCCTCCCACGCGACGCCAAGATCCGAAGTCCCTGCCGCCGCCACAACGACAAGCCCCTCGCGTTCTACGCCCGCGACGCCTATGCTCAAGGTGCGGCTAGGCTCGTGGTAATCAGTATCGTCAAATTCGGCGGCGGCCCTGTCCGCAAGCTCTTTCGACGCCCTCGTCGCAAAGACAGTTACTCCGTGTTCCCTCATTTTTTTCATTATCGACAGCGATTGTTCCGCTGTCTTGCCCGCGCAGTACACGACTTCGGGGTACGCTGTGCGCTCTTCACGCCTTAAATCAATATCGGCAAAGCCCAAATCGCCGCTGTACAGGGCGGTTATGCGCTCTTCTGCCTCGCCAACGCCGATAACGTCCCGTTTCAATGCCTCAAGAATTTCAGAGATCGCCGCATTCACGTTTTATAATGTCCTCCGCTTTGTCCAGCGACACGTTTTTTTCGAGGGCCAGCTTTTCACGGCTTCGGTACTCAATCTTCGAGCGTTTTATTTTTTCGCCAAGGAACACGGTTTTTATTTCCGCCTCTCCCCCGCCGTATTTTATGGAACGCTGTTTGCGCGGCAGGGAAACGCGGCGAACGGCCGTCTCCCTGAAGCCTATCGCGCTAGATTTTTCAAATATGACGGAACGGACAGCATTCAGTCCGGCGCGCGCGCATAGAACAGAGACTATAACGCCGGGACGGGATTTTTTCATCACACAGGCGGTGAACGTTACGTCCAACGCTCCCGCTTCGAACGCCCTGTCCATCAGAAAACCGAGCGCTTCGCCTGTCATATCGTCGATGTTTGTTTCCAGCGTTACAAGATCTTCGCTTATCCAGCCGCCTGACGGAGGGATTTCGGACAGAGATTCCTCGCGCCACGAAACGGCAAGCACGTTCGCCCTGTCGAGTTTCCTAGCTCCGATGCCGTAGGCCGTCTTAATGTGCCTGAACGAACAGTTTGTAACAAAACTGTCCGCGCTTGCGGCGAGTATCGCGGCCCCTGTAGGCGTAGTCATCTCTTTGTTGAAGCCGCCCGTCCGGACCGGAAGCCCCTCGCATAGTTTCAGCGTAGCGGGGGCGGGGACATTCAAAATCCCGTGGGCGCATTCGACAACGCCGCCGCCAAGTTCTATCTCGCTGGCGGTGATTCTGTCGGGATTCAGTATATCGAGGCAGATCGCGCTTCCCGCGATATCTATGATTGAATCGAGAGCCCCGACCTCGTGGAATGTTACGTCGTCAACAGGAACGCCATGAACCTCCGCTTCCGCCTTCGCTATCAGCGAAAATATAGCGATAGCGCGTTTTTTCGCTCCGCCGGTAATTCCCGACCGCTCTATCAGAGCGCGAATATCGCGCCATGAACGGCATTCGCAATGACCTCCATCATCATGAACATGATTTTCGGCTCCGTGACGTCCGCCGTCCGCCCCTTCAATGTTCACTATGGCGCGGGTTCCGGCAATGCCGCATCGCTCGTCCTTTACAAAGTCTATCGACCAGCCCGCGATGTTCAGACGGTCGAGTTCCCTGTACAGAAGTTTAGGATCAACGCCCAGATCGACGAGCGCGCCCAGCGTCATATCGCCGGAAATGCCCGCGAAACAGTCAAAATGCAACGTCTTCATCGTCAATTTCCGCCCATACGGTTGAGACTGCCAGTCGCGTAGCCTTCAAGCTCAAAGGCGGCGAACAGGAAACCGGCCTCTTTTATTTTACCGGCGACGCGGTCAAGGACATCTTCGCTAAAGAACCGTTTGCGTTCCTCGCGCGCTACCTCGATGCGGGCGATGTCTCCGTGGGAGCGGACACGGAATTGGACAAAACCTTCGGCGCGAAGCGTATCTTCGGCCTTCTCGACGCGTGAAAGTTTTTGCCGGTCGATACGCTCGCCGTACGGAATGCGGGAGGCTAAGCAGGCGAATGCCGGCTTGTTCCATGTCGGAAGGCCGAAACGTTTCGACAGCAGGCGAATCTCTTCTTTGTTCAAACCCGCCTCCCGTAGCGGACTGCAAACCTTAAGCTCCGCAAGCGCCCGCAGTCCGGGGCGCCAGTCGTTCAGGTCATCCGTGTTTGAACCGTCGAACACAGCCTCAATGCCGCGTTCCCGCGCCGCGTCAATGATTTTCCCGAATTCGATCTTCTTGCAGTAGTAACAGCGATCGCGCGGGTTGGCAGCGACATCTTCCTCGATATGCTCTTCGCTGAGCAATATGTGCTTTATTCCGATGAGATCCGCCGTCCGCTTGGCGGAATCTATCTCGCTCTGCGGAAGCATCGGTGAAACTACAGTAACGGCGATGACATTGCCGCCCAGCGTTTCCCGCGCCGCGTAGCATAGAAATGAACTGTCAACGCCGCCTGAAAAAGCGACAGCCGCGCTTTTTACGCCGCCTATGAAGACGGCAAGGCTGTTATATTTTTCGTCTAAAGACACAGCGTACCGCCGATTATTTGTTTTTTGCGCCAGCTATGAGCTGCTTAATTGTCGAAATATGCGCGGAATTAATGCCGGCGCTTACCAGTCCCTTCTTGATAGCGCCGCCGGCCGCCTCGTTGGAATCATAAAAACGTATATATGTGCATTTAACGCCGTTTACCGATACTGCGGCTAAATACCAAGTCGCATATACATTCCGTATCTGGGCATTCGGCACGGTCTGTTTAACCGTAATAAGCGCCGAGTCAGGCAAATTCAGTTTTTCAGATACAACGGCAGTGTAGGTTGTGTCTTGCCCGACCGCGGTCATCGTGCATTCCGCGACTACTCCTTCCGGTCCGGAAGATTTTATCACTATGCTTTTTGTAACGCTGAGACCCTTGTTAAACACCTTGGGCTGTCCTTCGAGATCATGTAACACCGCGTACACTTTTTCGAGCGGTGTCTGAGTAATAGCATGCACTTCGGCGGACATGGCTATCCATTTATTGGAACTGTCGGCGAAAGCGACATCTGAATTTACCATGACGGGCGTGTCGAGCTTAAGCGAGCTTAAATCCGTACCGGGCGACACCCCTTCGGTACTGGCTGTCTGCGCGCGCGCTCCAACAGGTACAAAAACCAGCGCCGCAAACGCTAGCGCATAAAAAAAACTGTGTTTCATAGTTGAATTATAACAATACTCCGTATTTTTGAGTAGACGCCGCTCTGCCTAGTCAAGACGGGTTAAACCGGAAAGCGAGGGCAAACCCCGCCCGCAACCGTTTGCGGGCGGGGCTGCGGAGAGGAGTTTTGAGGCGTTTTTGCCGCCGTCGGGCGGGTTTGAACGGGGGCAGGCTGGAGGAACGGCGGCCTTGCGGGGGATTTTGGCTGGTTCCCACGGGAGGGGTCTGACCCCGGTCCTAGTTTTGCCCGAAAGAGGTCTAATCCTAGCCCTCACCCTCCACGAAAGAGGGCTCCACCCTCCCAATGTCTCAGCGTCCGCCGCGCCACAACTCAAACTCTCCATCCTCTCTGGCGGCTCGCCTTCCACAATCATCGACCAGTACCGGTCGCCCCAGATATGCCCGCTCCAGCCGTTCAGCAAGTTGTACCTCACGGCAAACGTCTGCTTTAGCCACTGCATTATCCGCGGCAACCGGAGTCCGTC
>JAIRSQ010000185.1 GCA_031255395.1 Spirochaetaceae bacterium
GCATAATATGCCGGTTGTAAAATATGCGATATAATCGGACGATTCCTTTATGCCGCGCAACAACGCCGAAGAAGAGTTGGCGGCAATGAGCGTCCATAAGTTGCTGTACAAAAAACCAAAAAAATAGGCGGTAGCCAGCGCGACATTGACGCGTTTGCGGGTTTCTAAACCGGTTTAAAAAGAATACTGGCCGTAAATTCCGATTTCAAACATGAAACCGTGCCGTTTGCCCTGAATTTATATTTTGAATCCGCCATGTGCGGAGCGTAGTGCCAAAGCAATCCGGTGCCGAGCCTCGCTTTCGCTGGATTGCTTCGCTCGGCAATTTGACGCTCGCTCGCTCGCAATGGCGGCCCGCCTAGGGGCCTGACCCCAAGCCCCGACTCGCCTGGGCGACTCGCAGCCCCCAATCGGCGGCGCCATTCCTCGTCGCTCGCTATCCGCGTCGGCCTATATGCCTCGGGGGACTTTACCGTTGTAGGCGGCTGAACGGAGGCTCTTTACCTGCTCGTCGGCAAGGTAGTCGTCGAATGAGCAAACGCGGTCTATCGCGCCGCCGGGAACTATCTCGACGATGCGATTGGCGACAGAGGCCGCAAATTCGCGGTCGCGTGTGTTAAACAGCACTACGCCGCCGAACGCGATGAGGCCATCGTTCAACGCGGTGATAGCTTCAAGGTCAAGATGATTTGTCGGCTCGTCGAGAATCAGCGCGTTAGCGCCGGAAAGCATCATGCGGGCAAGCATACAGCGAACCCGTTCGCCGCCCGACAGCACGTTCACCGGCTTCAGCGCCTCGTCGCCCGAAAACAGCATCCGCCCCAGAAAACCGCGCACATAAGCGTCGTCCTCGTCCGGCGAATACTGCCTAAGCCAGTCCGCAATCGACTCGGAACCGCTGAAAAATGAGCCGTTATCCTTTGGAAAGTACGAAAAACTTACGGTCTGTCCCCAGTAAACGCCGCCGGAATCGGGCTCTCTGACGCCGGCAATCACGTCAAACAGCGCGGTTTTGGCGATGTGTTCGAGTCCGGCAAACGCTATCTTGTCATTTTTGTTCACGATAAGCGAAAAATCGCTCAGGACCTTTACTCCGTCCGCGGAAACATTGAGTTTTTCAACGCGAAGAACATTGTTGCCGATGGCGCGATCCGGCTTAAAGCCGACAAACGGGAATTTTCGGCTTGTAACGGTAATGTTTTCCAGATCGAGCTTCTCTAAAATCTTTTTACGGCTCGTAGCCTGCCTGCTTTTTGCTACATTTGACGCGAATCGCTGAATGAATTCTTTTAACTCTTTCGCCTTTTCTTCGCGCTTTTTAAGTTGTTCGCGCGCCTGCCGTTGCAGCATCTGGCTCATCTGGTACCAAAAATCGTAGTTGCCGGAGTACGGCGTTATTCGTCCCATATCAATATCGCAGATGTGGGTGCAGACCGCATTCAGAAAATGCCGGTCGTGCGAAACAACGATCACGATGTTTGGAAAGTTAATCAAAAAGTCTTCAAGCCATGCAATCGATTCTAGGTCAAGGCCGTTAGTCGGCTCGTCCAGCAGCAGTATGTCGGGATTCCCGAACAGCGACTGGGCAAGCAGCGCCCGCACCTTGCCGGACTCGTCAAGCTCCGACATCTTTTTGGAATGGCAGGACTCGTAAAGTCCAAGACCCGAAAGCAGGCGTCCCGCCTCGGCTTCAGCCTCCCATCCTCCAAACGCCGCGAATTCGCCCTCAAGCTCCGCCGCCCTAAGGCCGTCCGCTTCGGTAAAATTCTCCTTACCGTAAATCGCCTCGCGCTCCTTCATAACCGAATACAGCGCCTCGTAGCCATAGATTACCGCGTCGGTAACCGTGTAATCTTCAAACGCGAAGTGGTCCTGCCGCAGAACGGCCACCCGCTCCTTGACCGAAAAATCGATATCGCCCTTGTCGCTTTCAATTTCGCCGTCAAGTATTTTAAGGAACGTTGATTTCCCCGCTCCGTTAGCCCCGATTATCCCGTAACAGTTTCCGTTTGTAAATTTAAGGTTTACGTCCTTAAACAGCGTCCGCTGTCCGTATGACAGACTGACGTTGCTCACATTGATCATCCGTTTTCCTCCGTATGATGATAATTATGGCGCAACATTATAAAAGAGGTAAGGGATTGGCGGCCGATACAAAGACGGGCGCGTTTTAACCGGCTCGCAGGAGCCGGGGAGTTGGAACGGAAAGCCGAACGCCGCCGAGATTTCCCGTCACGGGACGGCCAGTTCCGATGTCGAAACCCTGAATTCGGCTTTGTTTTCTTCGGCGGTTAACGAGACGTCCAACGAACGTATAAAAGTTACAGCCGCTATAAGCGCAATGAGTATCAACATTAATTTCCGCATTAATTTCTCCCCAAAAATTGTTCGCGCGATAAACATGGCACGCCCGGCCGGTCCGCTGACAAACGTCTAGCGTAACCGGCCATCGTTGGCGGAACGGATCCGCGCGATTGCGCCTTTGTTTTAACTATAATATTATTATTTAACATATTCAAGCGGATTTACCGCCCTGCCGTTTTTATAGATTGAAAAATGCAAATGCGGCCCGGTACTGCGGCCTGTGCTGCCGACGCCCCCAATCTTTTCGCCCTGGTTAACCCTGTCGCCCGCCTTTACGTTTGTCGAACTCAGGTGGGCGTACATGCTCTGAAAACCGCCGCTATGCGTGATGATAATATAGTTGCCGAATACGGAACTGTACGACACGGACGTTACCTTGCCCGCGGCCGCCGCTTTGACCGGGGTGCCGGCGTTCGCGGCAATATCGATCGCGCTGTGATAGCGACGCTGCCCGGTAAACGGATCCTTGCGCCAGCCAAACGGCGAACTGAGCCGCCCTCGCAACGGGTACATAAAAAGCTCGCCCAAAGCCATCTTTAAATCGTCAGAACGCATCTTTGCGCCGGGCAGGAACAGGATGTCCCCCGCCTTGACGCTGTCGTCCTGAACGTCGTTTGCGTCCAAAATAGCTTCGAGAGCGACATTCATCTTGTCGGCGATTTTCTGGTAGGTGTCGCCTTCAACAACGGTGTACGGTATGCCATCCATGTTCGGAATGCGTATCACCTCGCCTTCGCGAAGCAGGCGGGCGTTTTGCATGTTGTTTGACGCTATAATCGCGTCAAGCGAAAGATGGTTGTCGACGGCGATCTTGGACACGCTGTCTCCCTTTTTGACGGTGTAATTGCTCCACGAAAAGGTCTCATTCAAGGCAAGCGGGATGGTTTCGGGCACGGGCAGACTCTCGTCCGTCGAACTCAGCGCGTAATCAAGCATCTTTTTTCGCGCGTACGCGTCCCCTTCGGGACGCGCGTTGACACCGTTATCGTTCCACATAAGAGCGTAGTACGAAAAAACCGCCAGCGCGGCAATACAGAGGCTTACAATTATTATATGCGGTTTGAATACGCTGTTTTTTTCGCCATAAGAACGCGCGGACTGGGGAACGTCCGCTTTCCGAAACATTTCCGTACGCGGCGTCGGCATCCGGTTTTTGCGGGGCGGCCTTTGATGAATCTGGTCCGCTCCCTTTAGAGCGGCCGCGCCCTGAACCCTGTACGCGCTTTTACGGCGCGCGATTTGCTGCGATTTTAGGATATTGTCGGTAATTTTATTCATCATATTGCTTTATCGACACGGAAACCTTCTTTGTTTATACTTATGAAAAGGTTCAAGCCGTTGTCAAACGGGGGAGCCTCCATCGGATTTGTTATTATGAGAAAAAGTGAAAATACGGCTTTAGTCCGCCAGATACTTTCGGCGCTGGGCATCGCTCTTGTGTTGAAAATGTTTTTTTTCGATTTTGCGATAACGCAGGGAGAATCGATGAGTCCCGCGATAGAAAACGGCAGCATACTAGTGATAAACCGCCTTGCCTACGGATTCAGGCCTTTCGCGCGCGGCCGTTACCTGTGCCGCTGGGCACTGCCGGAAAAGGATAACGTGATAGTCTTTTATACTCCGGCAGGCGATCTCGCGGTAAAACGCTGCGCTGAAGCTTTGGACGGCGGCAATTTTGTCGCGCTGGGAGACAACAGCATAGAATCGTACGATTCTCGCTCTTACGGGCCTGTCCCGTTTGATAACATAGTAGGCAAGGTAATTGGAATAAAGTAATGAAAAAACGTTACGGACCGCCGCCGCATAAACTTAGATTTATATGCTTTACGGTTTTTTTACTAGTACTGGCAGGCTTTGTTACGGCCAAATACGCCATATTGATGCTGGCCCCGGAGCAGAGCGGCTTTTCAAAGCCGCCTTTGACGGCGGACAGGGGGCAGATACTCGACAGAAACGGCAGGATTCTTGCGATACAGACCCGTATCGGCAACGTTACGCTGTGGCGTCCGCAGGCCCGCGACCCGCAGGCGCTCGCCGCTGCCGTTGCCCCGATACTTGAAATGCCCGAAAGCGACATTATCGACAGGATAACCCTTTCGCCAACGGATTTTATCTATTTGAAGAAACAGGTTGACGAGGATACGATTCGCAGAATTGAAGAACTTGCCGCGGCAGGCGTTCTTGACGGCGTAGGCATAGAACCCGTAATGGGCAGAACGTATCCCGAAGGTTCCCTCGCGGGGCAGATAATCGGCTTTACAGGCGACGAAAATTCCGGCCTTTCCGGCATAGAATACGCCTTTAACAGCGAACTGAGCGCCAAACCCGGCGTGTCGCCGGAAACCTATGGCGGGGTAGCCGGAAACCAGGTCGTTTTGACGATAGACTCCAACATACAGTATATGCTCGAAGAAATTGCGGCCAAAACGCTTGACGAAAATCAGGCCGAGGCGGTGATGTTGCTGGGGATGGACCCGCGCTCAGGAGAAATACTTGGCGCCGCGACCATGCCAAGTTTCGATCCGAACCTCTTCAGGGAAAGCGACGAGCAGGCGCGGATGATAAGGCCGGCGGTATGGGCTTACGAACCCGGCTCGGTGTTTAAGGTTTTTTCTCTGGCTGCCATGCTGGACGCGGACGCTATAACCCCGCAGACTGACTTTTATTGCGACGGATCTTACAGGCACACTACGAATCTGGGCGAGCAGATAGTCATCAACTGTCTGGCGGCGCACGGCACGGTTGACGCGCGCAGAATCATCATCGAGTCTTGCAACGCGGGAGCGGCCTACGCCTCTGACCGGATGGGCAGAACGGCGTTTTATGACAGCATCCGCGAGTTGGGTTTCGGCGAGCGGACGGGGTCGGGACTGCCGGGCGAGACTGCCGGCTTCCTACGCCCGCCCGACAGATGGTCGGAGCGCACAAAACCGACCGTTTCTCTTGGGCAGGAGATAGCCGTCTCCGCGTTGCAAATGCTGCAAGCCGCCACCGCCGTCGCAAACGACGGCGTGATGGTTACGCCGCACATCGTGCTGCAAATTGAGGACCCGTACGGCAAAAATCCGCGAAAGCCGTCCCTGCCAGAACCGCGCCGCGTGTTAAGGCCGGAAACGGCGCGAAACCTCCGCTCGTACATGGCGGACACTGCCAGGCAAGGCACGGGTTACCGCGCCAATGTAGGCGACATACAGCTTGCTGTTAAAACCGGCACCGCGCAGGTAATCGACAGTAGCACAGGCCGGTATTCCGATACCGACTTTATCGCAAGCTGCATAGCGTTGCTCCCTGCCGACGAACCGGCGCTTGTGCTGTACACGGTCATAATAAAACCGAAAGGCAACTCCTACCTCGGCGGACGCATCGCCGCCCCTCCAATACGGGAGGCCGCCGAAGCCCTCGTCAACTATATAGGCATACCCCGCGGCAGGAACCGGACCGCCTCGCACTCAGGCGCCATACGTCTGCCCGCAAGCCCGGCGCCGTTCATATCTGATGTCATGCCAGACCTTACCGGCTATCCAAAACGCCAGCTTATCCCGTTGCTGCTCCGCGACGATCTGCAAATCAACATGAGCGGCGATGGGTACGTCGTCAGGCAAAGCCCGCCTCCTGGCAGCCCGATAGGGCCTGAAACTGTTATTTATCTGGAATTAGACGGATAACCGCGCGAGCGGATTAAGCGTTCTGTCCGCCGCTCGCGCAAGGGATTGAAGCGGAAATCCCGCAAGCCCCCGCGTAGCGGGGGATGAGGAATTGGAGCGGAAAGCCCGTTCGTCAGCGGACGGAGCGGCTCGCGCCTTAGCGCGAGCCGGACGGAAGCTGGCGATGCGCCCGTATTATTATCAATATTTACAGCAGCGCGTCCTGCACGTGGCGGACAAATATTTGCTGTACGCCTTTGTACTGTCCAAGCCCCTTTAGTATAGGTGTTACGGCAAAGCCTTTGTCTTGCAGAACGCTTTTCCACGAGTCGCTTTCATCGCCCGCCATGTCGTTATTGGCGTGGTCGCCGGCAACTATCATGAGCGGCAACAGCACGATTTTCTTGACATTGAGCGCGACCGCTCCCTCTATAACGTCGTCAAGCGTAGGCTCGGCTTCCACGGTGCCTATCAGATAGTCCCCGTACCCCGCCGCGACAAGTTTTTCTGCCAGTATTTCGTAATCCCGGTTGGACTCAGCTTCCGTGCCGTGCCCCATGTAAACGATGGCAGTGTCGGCGGCCCTGTACCGGTCTGTTTCGGCGACCAGTGCCGCGATAAGGCTGTCGTAATCGGCATCGGACGAAAGGAGCGGCTTGCCGTACTTTACGCTTGCGAAACGCTTTTCGAACGGCTTGGCCGCTTCAAGCATCTCGTGATACTCTATTCCGTCCATCAGATGGGTGGGCTGGACAACCACGTCCTTTACCCCGTCCTTTACGAGCTGTTGCATAGCTTCCGTTACGTTTAAAATATTCTCGCCGCTCTCTTTTTTAATCACGTCGATGACTATCTGGCTCGTAAACGCCCGCCTCACTTCGTAATTGGGGTAAGCCGCCGCGATGGCGTCCTCTATCGCCCCTATCGTTAGGGCGCGACTCTCGTCAAAACTTGTGCCAAAACTGACTACAAGCAAAACCGGCTTGCCGGCGTTTCCGGCCGGCGAGCTTGTACACGCTGACAGCGCCGCAATGCCTGTAATCAGCGCCGCGGCAAGCATTGAACTGCACACATTCTTCATAATTTTTACTCCTAAAAAAAATATTTGCATTAAAAACCAAAAATCCGCCGTTCCGACGCGGCGGCGGAGGCAGGACGGGAGAAGAAACGCCCTGTTATCCCCGCCGCCGCGCTTCGCGGAGGGCCCTGGCTGTTATAGCCCCGTGAAACAAAAAAGCCACGGTGTATACCGCGGCTTTCTCTGAAAGAAGACGTACAACCAGTACGATACATCATTCATTTTCTCCGGCATACGCAAAGAAAAATGAGAACAAGGGCTATTATCTGCCCCTGCTTTGGCGACCCGGCTGTAACGGTAACGATCTTGCGAGGGAATTCCACCCTGCTTCCCCAAACAATTATATCCTAACACGCCTTCCCAATTACGTCAAGAACTAAAAACAATGGGCAATGA
>JAIRSQ010000052.1 GCA_031255395.1 Spirochaetaceae bacterium
GTTCCTTACAGACTGGCCGACACGCTGTCCGAACTTGGCGCGGTAACGCGCGGCGTTTGTGCCGTGGAAAAAGGCTTTTTGTCCGGCATCGAAGAGCTTAAGGCCATTGAGCGCGGGAGTGACGGCGTTATCATCAACCGTTTTGACGACGGCTCCGCGCGAACGCTTAAGGATGATACTCCGGTTTCGATGAACTTTTGGGGATTTCCGCGCTCGGTACTAGGACACATCAAGGCTTATTTCGATGATTTCCTCGCTTCTTACGGCGGTGAATTGACTGGCGAATGTTATCTTCCCCTTGCAGCGGATTCGCTTGTAAAAAAAGGGATCATCAGAATACGCGCGCTCGAAGCGGGAGGCAACTGGTTCGGCGTAACCTACAAGGAAGATCGCGAAGCGGCTGCCAGGAAGATTAGCGCGCTTACAGAGAAAGGCGCGTACCCGCGAAGCCTCTGGGAGTAACCCGCCGCGCTTCCGGCAAACGCCGCTACCCCATGGGTAGCGACGTTGCCTACGGATAACGGCGTTTGAATCCCTTTACGCGGGCGGACGCGTCCGCGCTGAGCGGCGAGGAATCGCCGCGCTCGAAGTATCTGTACGCCAGACCTGCCACCATCGCGCCGTTGTCGCCGCAAAGTTCCTTGGGCGGGAATACGCATTTAATGTCTTTCCGCTCCGCAAGGCGCGAGCGCAGGTACGAATTGGCGGCGACCCCTCCGCCGGAAACCACGACATTTATGCCGCTGTCGCGTGACGCTCGAAACAGGGCGCGAAGCAATATCTCTACCGCCGTCTTTTGAAACGAGGCGGCAATATCGCTCGGGTTAACTTCTCCGGCCCGCCCCTTTTTCCTAAACTGTTCAAGTTGGTTTACGACGGCGGTTTTCAGGCCGGAGTACGACACGTCGTAGCGATGCTCCCCCTTGCGCAGAGAGGGCATCGGGAACGCAAAAATGCTGTCGTCTCCGTCCTTAGCCGCCTCGTCGATGTGGACGCCGCCCGGATAACCGAGAGCGTAGCGCTTGGCTATCTTGTCAAACGCCTCGCCTGCGGCGTCGTCTATGGTCGTGCCTAGAACCTCCATCGCGTCAAAGCCGTTGACGCGGCATATTATAGTGTGCCCGCCCGAAACGAGCAGGCCGATATAGGGGTAGGCGGGGCTGTTTTCGCAGAGATGGGCGGCGTACAGGTGGGCAAGAATGTGGTCGCAGGCAAGGAACGGTATCCGTCGCGCCCATGCGAAGGCTTTTGCAAAGGTAAGGCCGACAAGCAGCGACCCTAAAAGGCCGGGGCGCGCCGTGGCCGCAACGCCGTCAATGTCCCGTACCGCTACGCCCGCCCGCGACAGAGACTCCTCTACAACGCCGTATATCCATTCGGTGTGCTTGCGGCTGGCAATCTCCGGCACAACGCCTGAAAATTCGCGGTGAACCGGTATCTGTGTGGCGACAACGTTTGAAAGGATAGTTTTGCCGTCTTTGACTACGGCGGCGGCGCACTCGTCGCATGATGTTTCTATGCCTAGCACTGTCATGGCGTTATTTTCATTCGCATAATACCCAAAACGCTTATAAACGTATAGCCTTGGGCGTTCAAACCGGCGTAACTTTCCGACAGAATTCCGGCGAGTTCAGGCGACCAAGCATGGCCTATCATAATGGCGGCCGGTTTTTCCAGCGCAATGGCCAAACCTTGCTCAAGACTGCCTGTAATCGCGGCCTTGCTACGATCGTTATCCAGAAACACATTGCGTTCCGCAATGTCGAAGCCGAGTTCCCGCGAGATTTTCGGAACGACAGTATCGGCGGTCGTGCGAGAATCGAGGAAGCAGAGGCCATTATCGCGGCAGAATTCCAGCACCGTTCTCATTATCTCCTCATCCTGCGTTATAAGGGAACCTTGGTGATTGTTTATACCCGCAATCGGGCCTATTTCGGCGGCATTCTTTTCCAGAATCGCGCGAACTTCGTCCGCGCTCATGCCCGCGTATATGGCTCCCGGGCATGGGTCCGCGCCGCCCAACGCCTGCATGGGCTGGTGCAAAAACACTTCCTTGCCCGCCTCGCGCGCCAGCCGTGCCGCTTCCGCCGAGCGGGGCAGTCCGGGCAACACGGCTATGGTGAGCGGGCCCGGAAAACGCAGAAACGGCTCAAGTTCGCGCAGACTGTTCCCAGCGTCGTCTATAACGCAAATGATATTTCCGGCGCGCAAGGGCGACGGCTCTGGCTTGGCCGGGCGGCGCGCTGGCGGCGGAGCCAGCGCTATTTCAGGAACAGACGGCACCGGAGGTTCAGCGACCCTGTCCGCCGTCGGCGCCAACTGGACTTCCGGCTGGCGTTCCGACGACGGCGCTATTGGTTCCGGAGACGAGGCTGGCGGCTGCGCGGCGGATTCCTCCGCCGGCGCGGCAGGAGCGTCCCGTTCCGGCTTGCCTGTCCGTTTGCCGTATGCAAAAAAAAATGCCAGAAAAAGCGGGACGCAGAGTCCGGCTATGAGCAGAGCGGCGAGTCTTTCCTTCGCCGTCAGTTTTTTATTCCGTTTTTTTCGCCTCAAATCCCGCTCCCGCCAAACCGCATTCAATTTTACAAAAAACGGCTTCGTTCTCCAAGTCCCGTAAGCTGAAACTTTACATTTTTCAAAGAATGCTTTATAATTATAGTCATGGGTTTATTGCCGCGCCAAAAGATAATCGATTATTACAACGACTATAAAAATATGCCTGTAATCTTTAATAAAGAGATTATTCAGGTAACCGGATTGCAGGCCAAGCAGGTCATACTAAAATGCGGTTCGGACTTTTTCCCGTGCGTTGTATATTCAACCAGTTTTACGGAGGCAAAAATCGTAGCCGCCAGCAAATCCGGTTTGATTGAAAAGCTGAAAGACACAAACAATTCGGCGAGTATAAAATTTTGCTTTAAGATACCGGAAAGCGGCGAACAGGTTGTATTTCTTGTCGCCGCACGGGTAATCGGCTCAGTTCCTTACGACGCCGCCTCGGATATGTCTATGTTTACGTTGCAATTTTCGCAGCATCCGCCGGATGATCTTATTGAGATTGTCGGCAGAATTCTGGAGGCAAATGTAAATTACTCAAAAAGAAAGGACGAATTTATCGCGATAACCGGGGAAACCCTGCGAAAGTTGCGATTTTCGGGCAAAGAGATCGGAGTTACGATAGAAAACGTGCCTCGTCGCTGTATCCTGCGAGACATTTCGTTTGCCGGAGCGCGTCTTGTCACGGTCGGCGTAGCGAAGTTCCTGATTGACAAACGCGTCGTTATCAAATTTGATTTCAATGAACCTGACGAAATTTACGGCATAGAAGGAAAAATTGTTGACGCTGAAAAAGTGGCCGACCGCGATGATATGGTTGTCGCAAACGTGTTTTACTGCGACAGCGTGCCGATGACTTATAAAGTGCGTTTAAGCGACTATTTCAGTACCCTAAGGACTGACGCTAAGGTTGCCGGCCTGTCCGCGCCGCAGCCGATTCCGGATCAACCGCCGAATGCTCCGCCCGCATGACAGACGGAGCGGATGCGGAAGCCGTCGTCGCTCCGGCAGGACGCAAAATAGTTTTTTTGCCCTTGCCGGAAAACGTCAATATTGGCGGGAATGGCTTTTCATTTAATCCATCCATACCGGTGCCTGTAGAGATTTTGGGCGACTCCGAAGTTGACGAGCTAAAGAATCTTACAATTGTTATATATGATTTTGTTTCATTCTTTTCTTTAGTTTTACTTCTTGTTCTATTTCTTATTCTGACAACAACTTACAGAAAATATTTTGTCTACTCATTGACCTTTTAAGTCCTTCGTTTTACAATATTTTACAGACGCATTGTAGACAGTTTGCTGGAGGTTTTATGGGCGTGAACGTCCGCGAAAAGCGCAAGAAGCTGTACCTGGACATCTATCTGGGCGGCAAGCGCACATGGGAGGCCCTGGGCCTTACTTTAACACACGACCGCGAACAAAACAAGGAAATCTATCGCCTCGCCGAGGTCTGCCGGTCGAAGCGCGAGACCCAGCTTCTAGCCGGGGCATGGGATATTCAAGACCCTGTGCGCAGTAAAACTAAACTCGTTACTTTCCTCGAGGAGTATTCCAAAACCTATAAGACCCCGGCCAACGTCCTGAGCGTTGTCGGCCACGTCAAGAAGTTCAGCAACGGCGCGGCCATCCAGATATGCCAGGTCACGCCGAACTGGGTTGACCAGTTCCAGCAGCACCTTTTGAATAAAGCCGGACTGTCGCATACATCGGCGTTAAGCTATTCAAAAGTCATACGCGCCGCGCTGAAAAAGGCTGTCGGCGCCGGGCTCATCCTGCGGAACCCCGCAGACGCGGTGGCGCATATCCATGAAGAAGACATTGAGCTTGAGTTCCTTAATTTTGACGAGGTTCAAAAACTGGCCGATGTCCGCTACGAAGATGACCATTTCGCAGAGGAGGTGCGCCGGGCCTTCCTGTTTGCCTGTAATACCGGGCTCAGGGTTTCTGACTTGGAAACTATCACATGGAGACGGATTGAAACGAATCCCATGCAGATTATAAAAAAGCAAGAGAAAACACGGGACCCTGCCTATATTCCTTTGAACAAAGCCGCCCAAAAACTTCTCGGAAATTCTGAGCATAAACCCGATGACACGCTGTTTGACTTGCCTGCGAAGAAACGGCAAAACACTTACAAGCTGTTAAACCGATGGGCAGAGGACGCAAAGATTACAAAGCGCATCGGATGGCATACGGCACGGCGCACTTTCGCGACAATGGAGCTTGAAAACGGCGTTGATATTTATATAGTGGCAAAACTGCTCGGACACCGGACAATTACGCAGGTGGCGAAGTACGCGAAGGCCACGGACAAGCTGAGAAGGGAGGCCGTGAACGCCTTGCCCGAACTGGCGTTATAACAAGGCATTTTTCTTTGGAGGCTGGGTGCAAGCCTATGACCTGCTGGTGAGGTCGCGCAAGTTATCAGTGAGACAGCAGGCTATTTTTTATCATCTCCGTCCGGGAAAAGATACTCTTTGAACTCGCTCGCGCCGTCAATAATTTCTTTTGCGTAGTTTTTCCCGGACAGGGCTTTTATCAAAGAATCAGGGGCGGCTTGTAACGCCCTGATAAAAAGTTCCATCGCTTCTTTCCGTTTATCTTCATCGCCAAGTGTTAAAGCCATTGTTTTTGCTCAATCTCCCCATAGTTTGTAATTATTCCAGAAGCCGGACGGCGGATATATTATATTGCCTTCTGTTCTCCAGTCATTCTGCCTGTCTGCTTAGGGCTGATAAATACTTGTTGCTCAAGCCGCGCGAGGCGGTCATCAAAAGCGGAAGTATCCTGCCATGTTCTAAGCATATACACCATCTGCTCATTTACAGACCTGTCGTATTTACGCCCAAGCTCCTCAACCCTGTCGAATACCTCGACTGGAAGCCTAAGGTTGTATTTCTTGTCATAGGAACGTTCCATAATTCAATTATCGGCATTTTTGGCAGGGAAGCAAACGCTTTTCTTTCCAAATATCGCCTATGTGTATTTTGCATCTTCTTGCTGACGTTTTGGCTTTTCATCTTCCGGCTTGGCTTTGGGCAGACGGCCCATTTTACCCGTCTTCCTGCGGCTGGCTTTCCGGCT
>JAIRSQ010000068.1 GCA_031255395.1 Spirochaetaceae bacterium
TTGCCGCGCAGTTTCGGCAGGTCGATATAAAGATGCGCCGTGGTTTTCAGCTTTGGCCCCGTGCCGCAACTTGAACACCGAGGTTCTTTAAGCTCTGTGGGGTCCAGCAACTTGCCGCAAGCCTCGCACTGGTCGCCCCTGGCCCCGTCATATCCGCAGTGCGGACAGACCCCCCGCACATAGCGGTCGGCCAAAAAGCGCTCGCAGGCCGGGCAGTACAACTGTTCGACAGTCTTTTCGGTGATGTATCCCGCCGCGTCTATCTTGCGAAAAATCTCTTGCACGACTTCGGTATGAACAGGCGTTGAGGTGCGCCCGAATTTATCGAACGCTATATTGAACCAGCGATAAATATCATTGTGGATCGTCCAGTACCGATCGCACAGTTCACGCGGACTTATCCCCTCCTCCGCAGCGCGAGTCTCGGTCGCCGTCCCATACTCATCCGTCCCGCACACATAGCAGGTTTCGTACCCGCGCAGTCTGCAAAACCGGGCAAAAGCGTCCGCCGACAGCACCTGTATCAGGTTCCCAAGATGAGGCACATTGTTCACATAAGGCAACGCGGAGGTAATCAGTCTACGTTTCATGCAAGAATTTTAGCAAAAATACCGCAATATGTCGAGCAAGATTAATGAGGGATGAGCGATGGCGTCGATTGAGGGTTGCGAGTGTCTCGGCAGGGGAACTGGCTAGTGTAAAGTAAAAAGTATAAAGGATGAGGTAAGGCGTTGACTGATGAGTGGGGGCTGTGGAGTCAGTCCGGACGGTCGTCATTGCTATATGGCCGCCCTTCATTACTAGCCCGCAAGGGCGAAGCAAGCCAGCGAGAGAATCGCTCTTGGCACTGAATTGTTTCGGCGCGTCCTGCCTTGCAGGTTAATAAAAACGCTCGTAAGGCGTATAAACAGCGGCAAAGGCGTCGCTTTCCCTGCTAATTTTTTGGACACCGTTGACGATTATGTCCTCGGTTTTCCAGTTTCCGTCCTCGTCGCGTATGTAGAGTTCTCCCGACAAGTCGTTCTCCCTGCCGATAAAACGGAACAGAAAGGACACGCTGCCGTCCGTTTCGTCCCGTCCGCCTCCCATGCGCACCTTCCTGGGGTCGGTTTCGCCAAGTTTTGTCATGACATCGCCTAGTTGGCCGGGGTCGACGTCTTTTAGGGAGGGCGCCTCTTCGTTACGCCGCAGCAAATTCCGTAAAACTGTCCGCGCGTAGGCGTTTGCGGCGGCGGACGCTTCGCCCTCGCCAAGCTGCCCTATAACCGCGTCAGCGGGATAAATCCATTCCGTTTCCCGTGCCGGACGCTTCAAAACTTCCGGCACGACGCCGCTAAACGAAGACCCGCCGTCATTCTGAGCGAAACAAAGGCCGGAAAGCGTCAAGCCAAGAATTAAAAACAGCTTATGTTTGCTGTTTTTAGCCCGCGATTCTATCATACAGTATAACATTTACCATGAAACAAGGCTTTTTGGCAATGGAAACGAAGGATGAGTTGCCGGTTGGAGGTTACGAGTCATCCGGGCGAAGAAAGCGGCGCTCTTCTAAATGCCCGTCAGATAGCGAAATTTGTCCCGACTGCCGGTCTGTAAATGCCTGCCGCTCCCGCTAAACGGGGCAAGGCATAATTAACGTTCCCCCTTTAACAATGTTTCGGTTTTATAGTATAAAAAAGATAAATGTTTTCCCCCGATACGGCGTTTAGACCAGTTGAAGAATGGCGGGCGGCTTTGATAACGCTGCCCGACAAACGTTTTTTCGATCTTGCGCGCGGTATTTTGGGGAATATACAGTCGCCGTTTAACAAGCAGCGGCTGTCGGACGAATTTGAATCTTTTCTTTCAAATAAAGGCATACAAAAAACAATAGCGGCGTACATTGACGGCGCGGATCACAAGATGATAGCCGCTGTCGCCGCGCTTAACGGCCCTGATTGCCGGCAGCTTGCGTCCTTTTTCAGAGACGAATACAGTTACGCGGCGCTTGACGCGCTGGTCGCCAATCTTGAAGAGCGCATGATTCTGTACGTTACAAACGACAGGGGCATAGGGCGGCTGTTTCTTAACCCGCTGTTAAAGCCAGCTCTGCTGCCGTTTGTAACGTACAACGGCATCCTGTTTCCGAGCGCCGCTGCCGTGCCTGAACAACAGCCGCGGGCGGTTTTTGACGATATGTTTTTGGCGGCTTTTATAACGTTTATAATGCCTGAAAAAAACATATTCAAGAACGACGGAACCTTGCGTAAGAGTTTGACGCAAAAGATACAGAAAATATTTCCGTCCGGTGAAGCAGGCGGAAACGTTTCAGCTGGCGATTTTGCTAAGGCGTTGCGCCGCATAGGACTGCTTCCGGACGGCTCGTTCGGTCGAGCGGCGGAACAAAAATTGCGGGAATTCGCGCTCCTGACCGAAACTGAACGGTTTGCCTGTTGCGCCGCGGGATTTTATATCGATACGACAGACGACGTTGCGAAAATTTTAACGCCGTCAAAAAATTTAATACTGCATATAGCGTCGTCCGCCGCTAAGCTGCTCGATTCAGTTGACGAAAACAAATGTTATACCGTTACGGCTTTAAGACGGCTTGCGGAAGTTATGTTGTCAGGCATAGGAGAGCGCGCCAAAACCGCGCCGGATGTAAAACCCATAGACCCAGCCATACTGATCGAGGCGTTGGAAAAAACAGGACTGCTGTTAAAGCAAAACGGCGGTTACAGCAAACGCTCAACGGCAAAGCGTTCTTTATGCAATATTGGCCGTGCCAGTGAAAACATTCCGGCAATCGCCTTCGATTCACTTTCTTCTTTTAAGCTTTTGCCGGAAATAACGTTCGGCGACGCCGTAAGGCTTGCGTATTTCTGCGAAGCCGTTGACGCGAAACAGTCCGTACGGTTTAAGATCACGCGGGGATCGGCCGCTCGCGGATTTAACAGCGGAATAAGCGGCGATTCGATGTTCGACCTGTTAAAAAAACTCTCAGGCGCGCGCGCCGACGACAGCTTGCAGAAGCTGCTTGCGGACTGGGAAAAATCGCACTCGGAAATCGTTGTCATGGACGGTATAAGCGTCGTGCTGTCGGAAGAACGGCGTTATCTGGCGCGGACTGAGCCGCTTAAATCCCATATCGTCTATAGCCCTTTGCCCGGAGTGTATATGCTTGATTTTGAGGAAAAAGACGAGGCCGCCGCCACGCTGAAAAAAGCCGGAGCGGACACTGTCTGCGACCTCCGTATAACGGCTAAATCTGCTTTGTCCGTTCAACAGAAAACGGCGCGTTTTTTTACGCCGTTTGCGCCCGCGGCGGCAACTTTGATCGAAGGCAGCGCTGAACGGGATCCCGCGCCGCGCCGCCTGACGGATTCGGCATTTAAGCCCGAAAACCCCTCACCGTCCGCGGCGGAATACAAAAAACATTTCCGCGCCGTGCTGGACACGTTAAACTTTTCACGCCAGGAACGCGAGGAATTGGCTGCCCGCATCGAACGAAAACTGGTGGTATCTACGCGCCAATTGAACGGCGCGTTTGCGCGCTATGAAAAACGCGAGGCGCGCGGCCTTGATTACGCGGGCAAACTCGCTCTAGTCAAGCAGTCTATGCTTTCAAATGAAACGCTGGAGATAATTTTTCAGGATTCGGGCGGGACCGAGAAACGCGTAACGGGTGCGCCCGTTACGCTTGAGAAAGCGGAAACTGAAACTGTTTTATCCGTTAAGCCGCCGCAGGACGGCGGCAGCTTAACGGATAAAACGGACGCTGTCTGTATGAGAATTCCTATGGGCAAGATCAGCGTAATAAGGCGGATAAAACAGTCAGTTTTTTCAAATTAAACGGTTATAATTAACATAAGCGGCTATTCTGCCGCTTTCATAGAGGAGATTATTTATGCCATTACTGCCATTTCCAACGGTTGACAACACGCTCAATCAGGCAAAACTTGCCGTCCTTATAGACGCGGACAACGCCCAATCCGTGAACATCGAAGGGCTTCTTGACGAAGTAGCTAAGTACGGCGTCGCAAGCATAAAGCGGATATACGGCGACTGGACTAACTCGCATCTGCGTTCATGGAAAGAAAAACTTTTAGACCACGCGATACAGCCGATCCAGCAATTTTCGTATACAAGCGGCAAAAACGCCACGGACAGCGCGATGATAATCGACGCGATGGACCTGCTTTATAGCGGCAAACTGGACGGTTTCTGCATCGTATCAAGCGATTCCGATTTTACGCGCCTTGCCGCCCGGCTACGTGAAAGCGGCCTTAAGGTGTACGGATTCGGCGAAAAAAAGACGCCGCGGGCGTTTGTGGCCGTCTGTGACAAGTTTATATACACGGAAATACTTCGCGACACCCAAACTGACGATGACGAAGAAAAACCCGCTGTCAAGGCGCGCAAAGATTTTAAGATAGACAAACGCCTGTTAAAGATACTGCGTGACGCGGTGGAAGACCTTGCCGATGAATCAGGACGCGCCTATCTTGGCAGCGTCGGACAGAAAATAGCGAACCGTTCAAGCGAATTCGACCCGCGTAATTACGGATTCAAGAAATTAGGAGATCTTTTCCGCTCGCTTACGGATTTTGAAATCGAGGAAGTAGCTCAAAATAGCGGCAGCAAACAGATATACATACGCTGCAAAAAATGAATTCGCCCGTTTAAATTATTGTAAACAAATGTGTATTCGTTTTTTTGCTTATTTATGAAATATTTTATTGAATACAATATGAAGGCTTGAAAATATTTTTTGAGCGGTGGTATTATATTTATAACAATCATATACAAGGAGTTATATTTATGGTAAAGGCATCAACAACAAAATTATCCGGCAAAACGCCCGGAGCGGTTCTGGAAAAGCTTATCAAGGATTACAACCTGTCGGTAAGCGGTTTGGCTCTTGAACTTGGGCAAAACACGATAACCTTCAAAAAGATTCTTGACGGTTCAAAAAGAATCTCGATTGAAATCGCGTTGCTTCTGGCAAAAAAATTCAGCACCACCGCTGATTTCTGGATTGATTTGCAGAAAAAAGCGGGGCTTGCGGAAGCAAAACTTGACGCGAAATTCCAACAGCGCCTCAAGGAATTGAAAAAAGCCGTCAAAGC
>JAIRSQ010000081.1 GCA_031255395.1 Spirochaetaceae bacterium
TCGCAAATATCATTTTATGTTGAAAAGAAGTTAAGCTATGGCGATAAAAGTCCGCGTTGAAAATCTTTACAAGACCTTTGATACCTTCGAGGCTCTGAACGGTATCAGCATGAGTGCGGACGAGGGCGATGTGATCGTTGTCATCGGTCCCTCCGGCTCCGGGAAATCCACGTTTCTGCGCTGCCTCAACATGCTTGAAAAACCGACTTCGGGCAAGGTTTTTGTAAACAATGTCGAGTTGACCTCTCCGAAAGTCAACATTAACCATGAACGGCGAAACATCGGCATGGTGTTCCAGCAATTCAACCTGTTTCCGCACCTGAACGTTACGAGAAACATCACGCTGGCACCCATCGAGCATAAGCTGATGACAAAAAAGCAGGCAGACGAGCGGGCAGCGGAATTGCTGGCGCGTGTTGGGCTCTCGGACAAGGCTGACGCCTACCCACGCCAATTGTCGGGGGGCCAGCAGCAGCGGGTAGCGATTGCCCGCTCCCTGGCCATGAACCCCAGCCTCCTTTTATTTGATGAGCCGACGAGTGCCCTCGACCCGGAAATGATCGGGGAAGTGCTAAACGTGATCCGCGATCTCGCGGAGAGCGGCATGACGATGATCATCGTTACCCACGAGATGAATTTTGCCCGCGATGTGGCGAGCCGCATCATCGTGATAGAAAACGGACTCATCCTCGAAGAAGGCACATCGGACGACATATTCCTGCGCCCGAAAGAGGAACGCACAAAGCAGTTCCTAAAACTGGTGTTGTAATCCTCACCGGCGGAAGACAGGGACTCCGCGTGCCCGGATCAATTTTTACTCCGTGCCTTCGGTAAGACAAAGGCGGTTGGCATACGCGGTTTAAGAGGGCATAATGTTAGACGGATGGGTCTGAAAAACAAGACTAAAAGCAAATGCCTGCGACTGGCGGTTTCCGTTTTAGCCGCTCTTATCGCGCTATATCCCTTGACATATTTTTTATCCTATCCAAGGCTCGGGCCGCACTATGATTATTTAATGAAGCTTCGGCATAAGCCGTCTCGCGCGGCCGCGGAGATAGTTCAATCTGACGCCGCCGCGCCGGGAATACTTTTGATCGAGACGGGCGGCGAGGACGGCAATGTAATCGCGGCGGCAACGGTCTTCATGTTGATAATGACGCTGGCCGAGACGGGCGCGACTTCCCTACTTATCGAGACGCCGGTACTGGGCGTTTCGGGCGGACGCTCTCTTGGCGGGCCGGAACTGGTTTACCGTTTTGACGAAGAATTCGGCATAATCGAATCGAACATAAAAAACCTGTTTGACGGCATCAAACTTGGCTCAATTTCTCCGTCCGACGCCGCAGGGTATGTGAACGACGTGATAAAACTCACGGATCAGGGCAAGGACAGGCTGCTATCCGCCGTGATACAGGACAGCGAGGAACAGGAAACGCTGTTTGAAAACGCCGCCGCTGTGTTTGGCTCCGTGTATATTCCCGGCGATCTTCTTGTAGACGTGATAAGGCCGGAAGCTACAGCTCCGCCGCCCGAGACAAAGCTGGATTTTTCGATGTATTCGCGTCCGCCGCCCGACAAGGACGGCATAATTCGCCGCATACCGCTGATTCTGAGTGCCGCCAACGGGCGCGAGTACGAGTACGCGGCCTACAGCGCCATAAAAAAGAATTACGGCGGGGCGGAAATTCGCCCCGCGGACGGACTTTTCACTCTTTCATTAAAGGGCGGAACAGTGAAAGCCGCCGGGGGCGGGCAAGACTTCATCCTTGACAGGAACGCAGCGTTGCTGTTCGGCATACCGGAGGGCGGAGCGGACGCTTTCAGAAAAATAAAACTCGCTCTGTTTCTGGAATACTCCGAGACAGACAGGATGCTGTATCGCCTGCTTGCCGAATCGCCTGAGTTGGCGCAGTACGCGGACGTTTCCATGGAAAACTATCCGCCATTTTTGTACGAACAGGCGGCCCTGTCGCGGGAAGCTCTGCTTGAAACGCCTCAAACCGCCCTGCTTGAACAATGGAAACGCCTGCGTTCCTTTTACTACGATTCGCTTGACAGGTTTTTTGACATAAAAGACGGAGCTGACGGCAAAATAATTTCTTCGTTCCGCAATCTGGGCGAGCAGGAAAATCTTGACGCTGCGGGACAGGAACGCCTCAACACGCTCCGCAACGAGCAGCTGAATATGTACAATACTGCCCGCGACCTATATATTGAACTTTCGTCTCTGCGGCAGGAACTTGAAAAGGCGTTAAACTCCTCGTTCTGCATTTTAGGCCCGGCCTCGCCTGACACCGAACTTTCCGCTATATTCGCTAACAGCGTAATGACCGGTGACTATACCGTGCCGGCAAATGACAAACAAATATTTGTCATTTCTTTTGCCGTCGTTTTATTTTTGCTGTTGTTGGCATGCAACATGGGAACCGTCCTTTCGCTCTGTTTTGCCGTTTTTGCGACGGTTGTTACGGTTTTGTGTTTTTCATACAGCTTTGTCGCTAACGGCCTGTGGATAGACCCGTTTATTCCGGGCGCGGCGGTTGCGGCAGGCTTAGCCGCTTCGTTCCTGTACGCGCTGTTGGCGGACAAGCGGGCGGAAACGCGGCTTCGCCGAGCCTGCGGCGCGGCAGTCCCGCCGGCGTATCTTAAAAAAACCATGCGTTCAGGCGGCGTGAATCCAGAAGAGGGGACAGGCGCCAAGGCTGCCATCGTAGCGGTTCGCTGCCCGGAGTTTTTTATGACCGAAAAAACGCCTGAGCTTAAAAAATTCGCTTCGGAACTGTTGCAGTTCCGAAGCGAAGTCTGTTCCGTATTTCTTAAAGCCGGCGCGGTAATAGTAAGCCGCGATGCGGACATAGTCAGCGCCGCTTTCGGTTCACCGCTTGAACGCGCGGCCGGAAAGGACGCGCAAAAACGCGCCGCTGAAAAATCGGAAAGCGTCGGCATGGCCGTACAGGCTGTAAACGAGTTATTTGAGACTTCTTCCAGCGCCGGCAAACTGTACGCCGGCATAGATTTCGGAGAGTGTCTGTTTGTCTCCACCCCGATAACGGGCTACACCGCGGCGGGCGGCGCAATTTTTCGTTCGCGCCTCCTTTCAACCATGGCCTGTCGCCGCAAAATCCGCGTACTGATAAGCAAGGCTGCGGGCGAATATGTCGACCGTTCCCTGTTGCTCGAAGCGCCTTCCGCTTCCGATACCACGGAAAGCGAGCCGTACTACAGGCTTGTGTTAAAGTAACGTTCCTGTGTGGGGAATCCTATTTTACCGCCTGTTCCAAAGCCGCCGTTACCGCCTCGTTGAATTGGTTAAAGGCTATCGTAGCGCCGGTCACGACATCCACTTTTGCCAGATCGCCCGTTTCACGAAAGGTGCGGGCGTACTGATCCATGGCGCGAACTGCGAGTTGGGCCTTGTTGTAGAAGTCCTGGTTAGAGATAACGCCATTTACCTTGCCGTAGTCTTCGGCCTTGATCGTGCCGTCCTTTTGACGAGTGACGAACAGGCAGTCTGCTACCTCTCCGTCCGCTATCGTGACTGTAACCTCGCCCCACGCGCCGCTATCGTCCGCTCCGCTCTTTGCCGCATACACTCCGTCCTTGTACGAACGTTTGGCGCAACCCGCAAGCAAAGCCGCCACGATCAGCACCACTGCCAAAACCGCCAGATAAAAAAAATTCTTATTCATACCCGCTCCTGTTGTTTATTTTACGCGCTTCCTCACACTATTTGTCGCCAATGTTTTGCCAACTTGTGGTTAACGCGCTTACTTCTTCAATTGATGAATTGTCGGTAATATTACCGACCGAGAATTTATGCGCCACTCCCTGATTCTCTAAATAGAGATGGCCGATAAACAATGCCATTATATGATTCTCATAAACAAAATATTTTGTACGCAAAAGATTAAAAATAATAAAATCCGCGATTCCAAATACAGTTGTTATTCCATTGTGTTGGGCTTTATTTATTAGATTCCTTACTTCAACCGCGATTTTTAGGAAAGAATCGCAGTATAGCGTCTTGCCATGTATGCTGGATGAATATTTATGTTCCAGTATTTTCAGGTATGCCGCCCGAATTCTATCTTTTAAATCCTCTAAATACGCCATAGAATTTTACCGCAACCCTTAAACCAGCGCGTCAATCTCGGAGATACTGTCGACCGGATAACCGAGCTCGTCAAGAATATTGTTAATTTCGCTAAGTTGCATCAAATTTTTGACAACCGTCTCACCGTTATACTTACTACAGATGATAATATTACCAAAGTCGAGGGCCTTTATTAATTCTTTGATATGGCTCGTGGTTATCATCTGGTAAGGTAACCCGTCAATGGCTATGATAAAATCGTCAAGCAACGATCTGTGCATATGAGCTAACGCCTCGTCCTTTAGAATAACGGTATCATGGAAGTAAACCAGCGTAAGCAATAGATAAAAGAACTCACGAATACCCATACCTTCGCTTTCGAG
>JAIRSQ010000106.1 GCA_031255395.1 Spirochaetaceae bacterium
GGCGGCGCGCACGAAGCTGTCCAAATCCCGCTTTCCGGCGGATGGCGGACAATTTGACGGGTCGCTTATCACGCCGGAAACCGCCGAGGCCGCCGCCGTCTGTGCCGAAACAAGGTAGACTCCCGCGTCAGTCGAGCCGCTCCTGCCCTTGAAGTTACGGTTAAACGTGCGCAGGCTCACGCCGCCCGATTTCGGAGCGAAGCCCATGCCGATGCAGGGACCGCACGCGCTCTCCAACAACCGAAAGCCGGCGCGTATAAGGCTGTTAAGTATGCCGGATTCTCCTGCGGCAAGCAATGTCGTCCGGCTGCCGCAGGCGAGGGCCGCAGAGACATCTGGATGGACAACGCTCCCGGCAACTGTCTCCGCCGCCGCCGCAAGGTCGTCTATAGACGAGTTTGTGCAGGAACCTATCACGATCTGATCCGCCTTTATGCCCGCCAGTTCCGCCACAGGCCTAACGTTGTCCGGCGAATGGGGGCAGGCGGCGGCGGGGCGCAGCGCGGAAAGGTCTATGTCTATCACGCGGTCGTAGTCCGCCCCCTCGTCAGCGACAAGCTCGCGCCACGCGCCGGAGCGCCCGTGATCGGCCAAAAACCGTTTTGTTCGCTCGTCTGAGGGAAATATCGAGGATGTGGCGCCCAGTTCAGCCCCCATGTTCGTGATAGTCGCTCGTTCCGTCACGGAAAGCGAGGAGACGCCTTCGCCAAAATACTCGTACACGGTTCCTACGCCGCCCTTCACCGTTTCCCGCCTAAGCAGTTCAAGTATCACGTCC
The DNA here is from genome assembly GCA_031255395.1 of Spirochaetaceae bacterium. Lineage (GTDB taxonomy): Bacteria > Spirochaetota > Spirochaetia > Treponematales > Breznakiellaceae > JAIRMY01. The sequence goes on from JAIRSQ010000106.1 coordinate 779, forward strand.
TTTGCAGCGACGCCGTTTTTAAGGCTGCCGGAAAGCCGCACTCCCGCCACGCGGGGACGCGCTATGCGGAACGCTCCGCCGGCCATCGCCACGGCGACATCGAGGCCGCCCGCGCCCATTGCAAACATTCCGAGTCCTCCGGCGGTCGGCGTATGTGAGTCTGAACCGAGCAGTGTCTTCCCCGGCTCCCCGAAGCGTTCAAGATGAACCTGGTGGCAGATGCCGTTTCCCGGCCTCGAAAACCATATACCGTACCTTGCCGCCACGGTTTGCAGGTAGCGGTGGTCGTCCGCGTTCCTGTGGTCCTGTTGCAGCGTGTTATGGTCGACATAGGACACGGAAAGCTCTGTCCTTACGCGGTCTATTCCAAGCGTCTCGAACTGGAGGTACGCCATCGTTCCTGTAGCGTCCTGCGTCAGCGTTTGGTCTATCCTGACGGCGACGCTTTCACTGGCGGTCGCGCAGTCGCCTTCGGCAAGATGGTCGCGTATTATTTTTTCAGTAAGCGTCAATTTCATAACTGGTCTGTCCTTAACGCCGCGTAACGCCCGCAAAGCTCAGCGAACGACATACGGCAATTAGCGGGGCTTGTCGACGGGAGCGGCACTGCGGCGATGCCCGTCTCGCGGGCGCTGAATTTTGTGTACAGTGTATACGCTTTTTTCCCCGTAGTATATACGCGCCGTATCTTTGTCCGGCCAAGCAACGGCAAAAAACTGTTGCAGACGGGGTTTTTAATCTTGCTGTCCGCCGCGCCTTCGATTTCGCACGAGGCCAGCACGTCCCAGACCGCTATATGGTTTTCGAGGGCGAGGCGTTTTCTGTCCTCCGTTGAAACGGGGAACGGCGCGCCAAAAACAGCCGCCAGAGCCGCCCAAAAGCGGTTTCTGGGGTGTCCGTAGTAGAAGCCAGCCTTGCGGGAGGCGGGTGAGGGCACAGTCCCTAGCACGAGCGCGACGCAGTCCGCATCGTACAGAGGTTCAAACGGGTGTATCAGCATGATTCACAGTACACCGCGCGGCTCCGCAATTGCGAGCGTCCTCGCGCTGGATTGCTTTGCCCTGCGGACTCGCAATGACGACCGCCGGGACGACTCGCAACTTCTAATTGCCATCATTCCCAATTGCTCATTGTTAATTGACTGTCGCCGTTATTTGCGGTACGTTGCTTTTATGCCAAATAACTGCGCGGCGTCTATGCAGGAGATGCCAGCAGCGTTTCCAGATCGTTTACCAGCTTTTCAAACACGCCGCAAGCGGCCTTCACGGGGGCGCTGTCCGACATATCCACGCCTGCCAGTTTTAGGCTGTCGATAGGGAAGCGTGAACCGCCTGATTTCAGGAACGCAAAATAATCGTTCCGCTCAGTTTCGCCGCCGCTTAAAACCCGTTCCGCAAGGGCCAAAGACGCCGATATGCCTGTCGAATATTTGTAAACATAAAAGGCGTTGTAAAAATGCGGGATGCGCAGCCCTTCAAGATCGCTTTCCGCCTCCAACTTCATGCCGGGGCCGAAGTATTTTTCGAGCAACAGGCGGTACTCCGAGCGTAAAACATCCGCGGTGAGCGGCGTTCCGCCCTCTTCCAGTTCGTGGGTACGTTTTTCATACTCGGCGAACATCGTTTGGCGGTACAGCGTAGCAAGAATGTCGTCCGCGCGCTTTTGGACTATATAAAGTTTAAGATCTTTCGTGGCGGCGGTATCCCGCAGATAGCGGTACAGCAGTTCCTCGTTGAAGGTACTGGCGACCTCCGCCTCGAAAATGGCGTAACGGTAATGAGCGAACGGGTTGTTTCTGGCGGAATACCACGAATGCATCGAATGGCCGCCCTCGTGCGCCAGCGTAAACACGTCGCGTATGGAATCTTCTTTGTAATTCATCAGGATATATGGATCGCCCGAAAAACTTCCGGCGGAAAAAGCGCCGCTCCGTTTGCACTTGTTTTCGTAGCGGTCGGCCCAGCGTCCCAAAAGTCCGTTCCGCAACGTATCGACATACTCGTCGCCCAAAGGCGATAACGCCTGCGATATCAGATCAACCGCCTCGTTCCAGTCTGTCCGCTTGAAAGCGGCGTCCTTATTTGCGCCGGCGATCGGGGCGTAAACGTCCCAGTGCCGCAACTCGTCCAACATCAAAAGCCGCCGGCGCAGATCGTAATAACGGTGAAGCGGGACAAGATTGCCGGTTACCGTATCGATAAGGTTGTCGTAAACGGCCGTATCCACGTTGTCGGGAAAGAGCGCGGCCTCTCGCGCCGATTTGAAGCCCCGGACACGCGCCTGTATAGCGTCCTTCTTGACGGAGCCGCCGTAAAGAGCGGCAAGAGTCGTCTTGTGTCCCTCGAAACTGGAATAAAACTGCTTGTACGCCCGCTCGCGCAACCCCCTGTCGGGATTTTCCATGAAAACCGTCCATGTTGACTGCGAGAGCGGCAACGTCCCGCCAGGCGTTTCCAGCGTTCCAAAATCTATATCGACATTTGTCAGCACAGAAAATGTCTCGCCCGTTATCTGGCTCGCTTCGCTGTGAAGAGCGATTATTCGTTCCTCTTTTTCGCTTAAAATATAGGGCTTCCAGCGCAAAATCCGCAGCAACAGTATCCTGTATTCGGCAAACCGCCCGTCGTCCAAGAAATCGCTCATGAGCGGGTCGGGTATGGATTGAATTTCGGGGTTTGCCCACGCGAGCGCTGTCTGCGCCTCAGCCTGCGCGATCAAAAAGCGTCCCGTCATCGCCCGTCCTTCGTTAGCGCCCTCGTCTTCGCACTGTCTGAGCTCGCTATAGTACGCCAGTCGCTCCTCCAGTATTCCGAAACCGCGGCTGAACTCCATGAACGCGAGCAATGTCCCGCCCTCTGCCAGTTTGCCCTTAAACGACGGTATTCTCTCCGCCATCTTTTTATACTCCGTCAGCCCCGCAGCCCATGCCGCATCGTCCGCGTACAGCTTCGACAGGTCCCAAGTATCCGCCTTAGCCGCGCCGGAACGCGCCGGTATTTCCTTGTTCCGCATAAAGCTAATGTAGCGTAAAAATAGATAACTTGTAAGGGACGCTCAATGCGTTCACGGGGGGGAAGAGGGGGGGGGGGGGATGCCCAGAAGAAGACTCGAACTTCCATGCTTTTGAAGGCACTGGTACCTGAAACCAGCGTGTCTACCAATTCCACCATCTGGGCGCAGAGTTGATGTTTTTCAACGGTATACGAAAACGATTCTTTGGTCAAGAGGGAGCGTCGAAGAATGTCATGCCGTTATCGCGACGGGCACCGCCCATCGCGGGTACGTGACAGCGCACGCCGCGAACACTCCGCGTAATCGGCAAAAATCCGCAGACAGTCTCCTTAGCCCCTATCCACCTCGATTTTGTCGGACGGCCGGTACGGGGCAAGGCAGGCGGTCATTTTGACAGGCGCGGCGGACGTGTTGACAATATAATGTACCTCGCCCGGCTCGATATGGATGAACTGCCCTTTGACTAGCGTGTGCTTCACGCTGTCAACGTATATATCGACCGTTCCTTCAAGGATATAAAAATTTTCCTCCATCACCTCGTGGTAATGGGCGGCAAAATCACTGCCCGGCATGAACTGCACGACTGCAAAATTCATGCGCGGCCCCTGCATCAGGTACTTGGGGCCGTTATCCCCGAACCGGTACTCTTTGGTTGTCTCGTCAACGATAAACATAATTTCTCCTTGGAGCGCCGCAATTACAGGCCGGGCGCGCGCCACATATACTTTGTTACGCCTCTGTCGCTCAATTCAAGTTGAGCGGCGTACGCTTTCCGCCAAGTTGCCTCCGCGTCGGCATACACGGCGCGGTTTTCGGCGTTGGGCGTAAACTCGCGCTCTATTTTGACAAGTTTTCGAGCGCTCGTCTTTATGTCGTTAAAAAGACCGACCCCGAATCCCGCAAGAATGGCCGCGCCAAGAGCGGTCGCCTCTTTTACAATGGGAACGCGGACGGGAATCCCCAGAACGTCGGAGAGTATCTGCGCCCAAAGTCCGCTCTTGGCCGCGCCGCCCGCAAAGACAACGCTGTCCGGCCTTCCGCCGATCGCCCGCTCAACCAGATCAACGTGTCCGAGCGTTACAAGCGCGGCGTTCTCCATGATGGCGCGGTAGAACGTGAATCTGTTGAATTTTTCCGCGTCAAGCGCGAAGTTAAGGAATGAGGGTGAGGCGTGCCGCCAGGCTATGTAGTTCATAACGTCCGAGAACGCGCAGATAAGGCCGTGACTGCCCGCCGGTATCCTCTCCGCCTCGCTGTCAAGCAGGGCGTAGGGATCGCAGCCCCGCTCCGCAGCGCGGCGTTTTTCTTCTTCGCAGAAGCCATCGCGATACCAGCGCATCACAAGGCCGGGGTTAAAGGCGAGTGCCTCGTACTGCCATAGTGACGGGAGCGCGTGGCAGTTCACGCGGACATCGTATTTGGGCGAGGGTTTTCCGGCGTCCGTGTTGAACTCGTACTGCCAGAAACTGCCGCCGAAGACCGCCGCCTCGTTCACGCCGGTAACGCCGACACCGATGGTTCCGAGTTGGCAGTCGCCACCGCCCGTAACTAGGGGCGTACCCGCCGCAAGACCGGTTTCCGCCGCCGCTGCGGCGGAAACCTTTGCCACCGCCGTCCCGCACTCGACCGCGTCCGGAAATATATCGTCCCGCAGGCCGCACCGTTTTGCGATGCTCCTGTCCCAGCGGCGGGTCTTTAGGTCGAAAAGGCCGGTGGTGGAGCCGTTGCTAGGTTCCACGGCGAGCGTGCCGGACAGCCGGTAGATGAGCCAGTCGTTGAACATCCCGATACGGGCAGTCCTTTCGTACAGTTCCGGCGTCTTGCTCTTTACCCAGAGCAGGCGGGGCAGGGCGCCTAGCGCGAAGGTCTGCCCGGATTCCATGTATAGTTCTTCTTCTAAGCCGGGATACAGGCGTTTCAGCTCGCCGACCTCGTCTCCGCTACGCGAATCGACATTGGCGCAGGCCCAAATTTCACGGCCGGAGCCGTCGTAAAGAACGATGCCTTCCCGCATGCAGGTGGTCGAGACTGCGGCAACGTTTTCTGGCTTTATGCCGGTTCTGTCGAACGCCTCTCGTATGCATGCGCAGGCCAGAGCCCAGTTTGTCGTCCAGTCGAAATCCATGCTGCCGGGGTAGCGCGGGTCGGCGCGGTGGCTCCATTCCCGTTGGCCGCAGCCAAGCTGGTTGCCGTCCGTGTCGAAAATCACGGCCCGGACGCTTCCCGTGCCCTCGTCTACCGCCATCAAATAATCCGCCATTTTAACCCTCCTCGCCGTTTTTCGTATCTCAGCCCGCAAGCCGTTTGCCGGTATCCTCGCTAGTAATCAACGTATCGATGTACCCATAGGACAGGCAGCCCCTGATCGCCGCCAGTTTCTCCCTGCCGGCGGCAACGCCGACAACGTTGGACAGCGTTTTGATCAACGAAAGCGGCGCGCTTATCAGCCGGTCCTCGAATCGCGCGGCGAGAGCGTTGCCGCGCTCGTCAAAATAATGGCACAGAATATCGCCAGCTGCCCCCTGCATCCGCAGTTGCACAAGATCGTTCTTCGACAGCATGCCCGTTTTCAGGATGGTCGCCTCGTCGTTCATGCCGCCAATGCCAAGTATCGTGAAAGCCGCCAGCGGGATCATCTGAAAAATCTCTTTTACCTGCGGCTCGCAGTTAATCGCGTCCGCCGTTTCCTTAGATGACACGATTAGCGGAGCCGGTATCAGAAACAGGCGGGCGTTAAAAACATTCGACCTTGCGTTGGGCAGGTATATGCTCACGCCGCCCGTCAGCGAGATGAACGAGACGGGCTTTTCCGCTATCTTGGCAAGATGATTCAGCGTCTTGCCCGCCGTGTCCCCGTAACCTATGTTGATGAAGGCGTCCGGCGGCATCCGGTTCGCTATGTACATGGCAGCCGCCTCCGCTACGGCGTCGTTTACGGCGGCTATCCCGGCATCCGGCGCGACAGGTATCACAAAGGCGTCCTTAAGGCCGTAACGCTCCATCAACTGTTTCTCGATGTTCATCCGGCGCTCGCTGTTCTCGCGTAGCTTGAACCGCACCGCGCCTGTCGCCGTGGCCTTGTCCAGAAGCCTGATGACGCGCATTCGGGAAACCCCCAGCAGTCCCGAAATCTCCTGCTGGGTTTTTTTTCCCATGAAGTAGTACCAAGCGGCCCTGGTCAGCAACTCTTCTTCAAAATCCATGCGACGTTCCGATGAATGAACAATTATATGATAAATACACTTTTGTTTCAAACCGTCGTCGGAGCGTCGGGGTGATTCGGGCCGAAACTCTTTAGCAGCGCCAGCGGCTCCGTCGGGCTTTCGTTCACGATGACGATGCCGTTCCGCGCCGCGCTTTCGGACACAAAATATTCGTCCGCGCTCTGCTGGCCGAAACGCAGCATACCCGGAGCCTCGCAACGGAACGCTCCGAATCTGCCGTGTCCCTGAATAAAGATCACGCCGTACGCCGCCGGTTCCTTGAGCGTAACGCTCCTGCCCGGATTAACGGAAAGTTCCTTCGCGCTGAAATAGCCGTCGTTTGCGTAGGAAATCCATTTTTCCTCGTAGTCGGCGTTTTTGGCTATCGTTACGGGCGGCCTGCCGAAACGTTTCTTGTAGTGCGGGTCCGTGTTCTTTTCCCAGTCAAGCAGGCTGAATATGTAGTCTATGTCGTCCTTCTTGTCCTGCGGGCATTCTCCGTTAAGGAAATCGCGGGAATAGGTAACGCCGGAGACGACATTCTCGTGTACCGAGTTCACATCGCCGTTCCAGTTAAGTTCGTAGGTCATAACGGAGCCGGGCGCGTGAATCACGCCCGCGGGCGAATACCAGCCAGTTCCCAACTCGATTCTCCAGGCGCGGGAAAGCTCGGTGATGCGGTTGTCGCCCTTGTTATAGTCCCGTAGCCGCTGTTTTACCTCTTCCGGGTCGGTGTCGGGGTCGTAACCGAAGTAGGTGGCGTTCATTTCTCCGGTATGGCTGGCGAACTGGCGGGGGAAATAGTAACATTCCGGTTTTCCCAGCTTGCCGACACGGGCAGCCGCTTCCATATCAAGGTGAAGATGATGGAAAAGAGGCGTCTTTAGGTCGTAAAATTTGGAAAACACGGGGAAGCCCCTATACTTTTCCCATAACTCCGCCCCGATAATCCCCGCCCCAAGCGCGGCTATCGCGTCCTTCAGGCTGAATTTTTCGTCGCTGCCGTAATCGACCGCGACAAAACTCAGTCCCTCTTCCGGGCCGGCCAGCGGGCCGTTCTGCGCTATGTTGGTTGAAGACATCCATCGCTCTTTGATGGAGCCGCGCTCAAGCCCGTAGGCAAAGTAATCGTCCGGGTGCAACCGCAGCCGCCGGCCCTCGACGCCGAAAGGCCGCGGTATGAAAGTCGGGTTCAGGCGGAAAACGCCCTCGCCTTTCCGCAGCGTTTTTTCGATAAGCTCTTTATTTGCCATGTATTCCTCCATATTTTAGGTTGACGCAACTTGCTTCCGCCAGTATACACCTGCCGTCCCGCGTTGGCAAGGAATTTAGAAAAATGCAACACGCCTGAACATTTGTTACAATTTTCTTGCGTTATAAAAGAAAGAGGGGTAAAATTATTACAAGAACATACGAGGAGGAATCAGTATGAGGAAAAAATATTTTTCCAAGGTTTTGCTTGCGGTCATCGCGGGATTCGCCGCTCTTGCCGTAAGTTGTCAGGGGCAGTCGGGGACGCAGACAATGTCCAAGGCCGGTGGCGCCGATCTGCGCATCGTCATAGTTCCCAAAGTCGTGCACCCGTGGTTCGACGACTTCGCGAACTATGCCCGCCTGCAGGCCGCGGAACTTGGCGCCCAGATCGGACGTAACATCATCATAGATTACCGCGCCCCTACAACAGCCGATGTCGCCGAGCAGAATTCGATTATCCAGCAAGCGGCGGCCACCAGGCCCGGAGGCATAGCCATCGACCTGCTCGACTACAGCGGGACGGCGGCCGTTATCGAGGAGGTGCGCCGGCAGGGCATCCCCGTTGTCTTCTTTGACGCGGAAGCGCCGGACGATTCTGGGATTCCGCAGGTGGGCAGTCCATCCGAGGATCAGGCGCGAATCGCCGCCGAATACCTCGCCAAAGTGATAGGCTACAGGGGCAAGGTTGCCGTAATGCGCGGCGTCCCTACCGCCCCGAACCACGAGGCGCGTTACAACTATTACTTTGAATACTTTAAGCGGTACCCCGATATTACCGTGATTCAGGGCGGCGTCGACAACGACGATATTCAGACAGCCCAGCAGCAGGCCGCAGGTATCATAGCCCAGAACCCTGATCTTGTCGGCTATATCGGTTCCAACGCCGCCTACCCGATCGGCGTCGGCAACGCGGTGCGCGAGGCGGGCAAGGTCGGACAGATACACATCGTCGGCCTTGAAGGCATGGCCGAAACGCTCGACCTTATAAAATCCGGCGTTATCGACGGCTCGTCCAGCGCCCCGACAGTGATTCAGGCTTCTCAGGCGGTTCTGCTTCTCTGGCAGCAGTCGATGGGGAATCGCGTGCCGCTAAAAATTAACACCGGCATCGATCTGATTACCAAAGAAAATGTCGACGACGCTATCGCCGAAGCGCAAAATTTTACGCTTAAAGACCCAAATCTTAAAAAGTACGGCATAGGACAGAATAATTAACGGCGATTATGAGCGCGCTTGAAGCCCGAGGCATAACCAAAGTATTTCCCGGCGTAAAAGCATTAGACGACGTAAGCCTTCAGGTCGGGAAAGGGAAGGTGCATTGCGTCGTAGGTGAAAACGGCGCGGGTAAAAGCACGCTCATAAAAATATTGACCGGAATATATTCCGCCGACGAAGGCGAGGTACGGATTAACGGCTTGCCTGCCGGCGCCGCTCATAAAAGAAACAAAAAACTTTTCAGAAGCGTAGCCTACGTGCCGCAAGAACTCGATCTTTTTAACGATATGACCGTCGCGGAAAATCTGTTTATGCCGCTCAAATCCAACGGCATAGGTTTTATCACCGGCAAGAATAAACTGCAAACTATGGCGGCGCAATGGCTTCCCCGTTTTAAAATAACCGCGCCGCCGGAGGAACTGGTAAAAAATATATCCGTGTCCGAAAGACAGATGCTGCAAATTGCGCGCGGCATGACGGACAGCGCGTCGGAAATACTAATGCTTGACGAGCCGACGACAAGCCTTACCTCGACGGAGGCGGAACGGCTTTTTGCCGTTATCAGGGAACTGAAGGGACGCGGCAAGGCGATAATTTTTATTTCGCACAAGCTCGAAGAAATCTTCGCGATAGGCGATGAGATAACGGTTCTGCGTAACGGGAAAAAAGCAGCGTACTCCCCGGCGCAAGATGTTGATATTCCATGGGTAATATCGCGGATGATCGGCAGCGAAATCAGCCGGCAGGAAACTTACAGGCTGGAAAACGTATCAAACGAAGTCTTGCTGGAAGTGAGCGGACTTACCGGAGCGAAATTTAACAACATTGATTTTACGCTACGAAAGGGCGAAATACTGGGCTTTTCAGGGCTTGTAGGAAGCGGACGCTCAGAAATAATGCAGGCAATATTCGGCTGCCTTCCCGTGTGGTCGGGCAAGGTAACGATGGAGGGTTCGCCGTGGAAATTCGGCGATACCGGTTATTCGGTGCGGCACGGCTTTATATACCTTCCAGAAGAACGGAAACAGCAAGGTATTCTGCCCCGGCTTTCCGTTAAACAGAATATTACCGTTTCGCTGTTAAAACGGTTAAGCGGCGGGTTTTTCATATCCGGCAAAAAAGAAACCGCCGCGGCCAGCGAGGTTATCAGTCTTTACAACATAAAAACGCCGTCACCCGATCAGTCGATACAGAATTTGAGCGGCGGCAACCAGCAAAAAGTCATCATAGGCCGTTCCATGTTTACCCGCCCGAAAATACTCGTATTTGACGAGCCGACCAAAGGCATCGATATCGGTTCGAAAATAGAAATATACCGGCTAATGAAAAAACTTGCGGAGGAAGAACGTATCGGCATCATCCTGATTTCTTCAGAAATGAACGAACTGTTAAAATGTTCGAACCGTATCATAACGATTTATTTTGGGGATAAAACGGGCGAGTCAAACGCGCCTTTTGACAAAACAAAAATACTAAACGAAATTATGGGAATTAAAAGGAGCGCAGGGGAATGAACAATTCATTGGCGGACGCTTTAAAAAAGATTTCAAAAATTAAAATGCTGACTATCGCCGTCATACTCCTGTTACTGATAATAATAGCGGCTGCCGTCTCTCCGAATTTTTTGACTGCATATAACCTACAGTCGGTCGTGCGCGATCTTTCGTTCGTCATGATCATAACTGTCGGACAATCGTGCCTTTTGACGCTTGGCGAACTCGATCTTTCGGTCGGAAAGATGGCCTCTCTTTCCGGCGTAATAGGTGGCATACTTATGCTGCACGGACATATCCCGCCATATCTGGCGCTGCTCGCAAGCCTGCTCTGCGGAACGTTGCTCGGCGTAATTAACGGGCTGCTCATTACAAAACTGCGCCTTAACGCGATGATAGTTACCATCGCCACTCAGGGGGTATTTGCAGGCATCACGCTAGTCATAACAAAGGGACGGGCCATAGTCGGCATTCCCGAAAAGATCCACTATCTTGGGCGCGGGATGCTGTTCGGCATTCCAGTTCCGTTTGTAATAGCCTGTATACTTCTGCTTGCCATGCTTTTTATCACGCGGAAAACGCGGTTTGGCCGTTACATTTACGCGATAGGGAATAACAGGGAGGCGGCGAAAATTCTGGGCATCAATGTTGACGCCGTAAGGATTACCGTCTACGCGATTATGGGGTTTTTATGCGCCGTTGCCGGTTTGTTGATGATCGCGCGGCTCGGCAATTCACAGCCGGCGATAGGCGATATATGGGTGATGAACTCCATCGCCGCTTCAGTCATAGGCGGCGTTGCGCTGACCGGCGGCGTTGGAAACCCGTTGGGAGCGGTACTTGGCGCCTGCATCCTTAGCGTCATCCAGAACATGATCGTCCTTTTCAACGTGAACACCTACTGGCAGACAGCCGTCAGCGGAATCGTAGTGCTTATCGCCATTTCGATAGATTCGGTCAGCGTTATCGCAAACTATATGCTCGCCCGCGCCGCAAGTTCGAGACGCCTGCCCAAGAAGCCGTCCGAACAAAAAACTCCCGCCGATTGACGCGGCCCGCCGGCGGTAATAATTTGACAAAAACGTAGCATACGATTATGATTACAGAGCAAGAACGGCGGAAACAAGGTCAGAGTGGGCGACAAGGTGAACGTACCCGGCATCGGCGAAGTCGAAGTTCTGCCCAACACCGTGCTCGACCCGGCGGCCTATACCGCGCCCGATTCCGGCGTGGCGCTGCTGCCTGAGCGTGTTGAGTTCACCGCGGCCAATATGGACAATTACAACTTTTAAGGCGGGCAAAAAGGCTGCTGATTAGGAGGACTTTGCCGATAACGCGGTAAGGGGGCGGGGCTTTTCCCCCTTAAAGAAATAAAATAAAGCCAAGAGCCGCGTATGCCGGGGTGCGCTTTTCGGACTTGAATACAGAAAGCGAAAGTCTGTCCGGGTTGCAGACGCGGAGCGTTTTTGAACCTGCCGGCGAGCCGCTGGCAGGTGTTGGCATATTTTGGAGGAATTATGGCGGATTTAGAAGGTATCAAAGTTGAGAAAAATTACCGCTTGGACGAGGCGTTCGCGTCCAAAGGGAATTTTCATGTAAAGGGGATGGGAAACCAGGAGTGGGGCATTAAGAAACGCCTGTCGAACATTTTTAACCCGCGTAGCGGCAACACCGTGATGTTTGCCTTTGACCACGGCTATTTCATGGGATCGGTTTCCGGGCTGGAGCGGCTTGATCTGCTGATACCCCGATTGCAGGACCATGTTGACGTACTGATGGCGACGCGGGGCGCGTTGCGTACCTGCGTGCAACCTGTATGCCGTAAGGCGATTGCCCTGCGCGTGAGCGCAGGCAGTTCGATGGTGAACGAGGACCTTAGCCACGAAATCGTGTCGGTCGACATTGAGGACGCGGTGCGGATGAACGCGGACTGCATGGCCGTGCAGGTTTTTATCGGGGCCGGCGGCCAACTTGAAAGTATCGACAACCTTTCCCGCGTGATAAACGCCGGTATGCGGTACAGTATCCCCACGCTGGGCGTTGTCGCGGTCGGCAAGGAGATGGAACGTACCGACCAATACTTTAAGCTAGCTACCCGTATCATCGCTGAACTCGGCGCGCACATCGTCAAAACCTACTACTGCGACAAGTTTGAAGAGGTTGTAGCGGCCTGCCCCGTCCCGATTGTTGTGGCCGGCGGCAAGAAACTTGCCGAAAAGGAAGCGTTGGAAATGGCGTACAGGTCGATGCAGGGCGGTGCGCGCGGCCTTGACATGGGCAGAAACATATTCCAGAGCCTTCATCCGGTCGAAATGGCGGACTCCATCGGCAAAATCGTTCACCGGAAGTTTACAGACAAAGAAGCTTGGGAATACTACAAAGACCACACCCGCTAACAGGCTTAAAAAGCGCTTCGCGCTGGCGTCCCGACGGCGGGTTTCGGGCTCTGTCTTCACTCCGAAAAGGGCGTCTGGCATACGCGCCTGCCCGCCAGTGGGTTTCATCCTTGCCTTTAGTCAGAAAAAAGCGTCTGGCATACGCGGCTGATAACTTCCTTATTGCTCTTCCTCCATAATTCACTCGCCAGCCCGACTCGCTATTATCTACTATAAATCTTTTATCTTTTGAAGGGGGTATTTCCATACGGTCGGCGGCACGCCGCCGCATCACTGTCGCGTCCCCCTCGCTACAGCCCGCTACGCGGTCTTCCGTCATCCCCCAAATGGGGCATTGAACACGCCCTCGCAAGGCATTTAATTTACAAAATCAACTCGTTCATGTAAAGATAGTACGACAGGTTGAAAAGAAGCATGAAAAAATCAATAATAGCGTGGAATGATTAAACTGACGGTAGTAGGTGTCGGGTATGTCGGTCTTGTATCAGGTTCTTGTCTTGCGGATTTTGGGAACAGCGTGATTTGCGTTGATAAAGACGCAGCGAAAATAGCGTTGTTGCGCGACGGAAAAATGCCGGTTTATGAGTCAGGGCTGGAGGAACTTGTTGCGCGGAATATCGCAGAAAGACGGCTTTATTTTTCTGCGGATCTGTCCGCTGCAGTTAAAAAGAGCGACGCTGTTTTTATCGCGGTAGGAACGCCGCCGAGAGAGGATGGCAGCGCCAATCTTGAATATGTCGAGGAAGTCGCGCGGGAAATTGGCCGTGCGGTTGAAAAATACACGGTTATAGTTGATAAAAGCACGGTTCCGGTTGGTTCCGGCCAGCAGGTTAAGGCTTGGATAAAAGAGGAACTCGACAGGCGGGGGGTGTCTGTTCCGTTTGACGTGGTATCTAATCCCGAGTTTTTGCGGGAAGGAACCGCCGTGTACGATTTTACCCACCCGGACCGTATTATTGTGGGGGCGGAAAATGTCCGGGCTCGGAATATTATGAAAAACATCTACCGCGCGTTTCACTTGAACGAAACCCCGTACATCGAGACTACGCTCGAATCCGCCGAGATGATAAAGTATTCCTCAAACGCTTTCCTCGCAATGAAAATTTCGTTCATTAACGAGATTGCCGCCCTGTGCGAAAAAGTCGGCGCGGATGTCGAGGAAGTCGCGCTGGGGATGGGGCTTGACAAGAGAATTGGCCGCGAATTTCTAAAGGCGGGTCCCGGCTACGGCGGTTCGTGCTTTCCAAAAGACAC
>JAIRSQ010000115.1 GCA_031255395.1 Spirochaetaceae bacterium
ATCAAGGGCGGGGGCGGCAAGATGTCCAGCTCGCAGGGCAAGGTGGTAGACCTGCCGACCCTGTTGCGGGTCTACACGCCGGAAATCGTCCGCTTCATGTTCGCCGGCACGAGGCCGAACACCGAGTTTACCATATCGTTTGACCTTGACGTTATAAAGATATATGAAGATTATGACCGCACCGAGCGTATAGCTTGGAAGGTGGAGTCGGCAAAGGACGAGACAGCGTACAAAAAGGCGCGGCGGATCTACGAACTGTCACAGGTTTCAGACGTACCCGCCGTGATGCCGTACCATGCCCCGTTCCGCCATCTATGCAGCCTGCTCCAGATAGCGGACGGCAACATTGATGCTGTCATCGCGGGCTTTGACGACATAAAGCCGGAGCAGGAATCGGCTCTGCGGGCGCGTTGCGTCTGCGCGATGAACTGGAGAAACGATTACGCGCCTGAAGAATTTTGCTTTAAGCTACGCGGCGCGGGCGAGCGGGCCGAGTTGGGCGATACGGAAGCGGCGGCCGTGCGAGAACTCAGGGACGGCGTTATAACCGGAATAGAAAAGTTTGAGGATGACAAGGCCTGCGCCCAGGCGATTTACGACACGGCTGCCCGTTGCGGCATCGAGGGCAAGGCCCTTTTCCGCGCCGCCTACCTGGCGCTGATCGGCAAAGAGCAGGGGCCCCGTCTTGCCCCGTTCCTTCGCGGCATCGGGAAGGAACGGCTTCTCGCCATACTTTCGGAGTACTAAATCGCTCCGGAAGTTTACGGGGCAAACGCGGGGATTTAACAAAAAATTATACAAATGAAAGAAAATATGATATGATAGATATAGGAGGAGAGTATGACGATTTTGGTTGTGGACGATTCGAAGATCATGCGTAATATAGTAAAGAATCATTTTAGCGGGCTTGGCTATAAATGCGATTATATAGAGGCGGATAACGGGATGACGGCTTTGCAGTTGCTTGGGACGCATTCCGTTCATCTGGTGCTGCTTGACTGGAATATGCCGCAACTTTCCGGACTGGATTTCCTAAAAAAGGCGCGCGCCATGCCGCAGTACAAAACGCTGCCGATAGTGATGGTAACAAGCGAGTCGGCGCGCTACAACGTGATAGAGGCGCTGAAAAACGGAGCGACCGACTACATCATTAAGCCTATTAACGACAAGAATTTCAGGGACAAGATTTCAAAGATTGATTTTTCAAAGGTTGGAAATCATAAATAAGCGAAATTGGAGGCCGTATTCTATGGAAAGGTATATACAGCCGTTCATTGATGTCAGTAAAAGCGTGTTCAAAAAACTTTTGAACGCCGATATCGACGCGGGACGTCCGCATTTTTCCGATCAGGCGTCTTATCCAAACTGGGATATTTCCGGCGTAATCGGGCTTACCGGCGAGGCGCT
Organism: Spirochaetaceae bacterium; assembly: GCA_031255395.1. Classification (GTDB taxonomy): domain Bacteria; phylum Spirochaetota; class Spirochaetia; order Treponematales; family Breznakiellaceae; genus JAIRMY01. The sequence goes on from JAIRSQ010000115.1 coordinate 1,408, forward strand.
TGGCGCGGTTGTCATTTCCATGAAAAAAGATCTTGCGATTAAGCTGGCGGGAATTTTGACAAACAAGGAATATGATGATTTTAACGAGGACGTTCTGGACTGCGTCGGCGAGATTATAAATATTATCGCGGGCAACGTTAAGCATGATCTGGAAAACGCGTTCAAACTTGTTATTTCGCTGCCTACGGTCATAAACGGTGATAACCATACGATACAATGGCCGCAGACAGACGCCCGCATAATATGCATTCCGTTCGAGATTTTTACGGACAAAAAGTTTTATATTTCTGTCGCTATTGAAGCGCTGAATAATGTCGGGAATGGCTGACTTTAAGTCCGGTATATCCAATTTTCTCCTGAGCGGGAAATTCAAACCAAGCGGCGCTTCCTTGTTCGCGATGGAAGACGCGGCCGTGCGCTATGTCGCGCTTAACATAACGCTGATTGCCGGAACGGCCATTTTTCTGGTTTATCCGTTGCTGTTTTGGCAACGGGACGCCGGCATGCGTACCGCGGAAGTGTGCGTAACCATTGCCGCAATATGCGTCGGCGGAATTATTGCCCTTAGAACAAGGCTGCCTTTTTTTAACGTCGCCGTTATTCCCATTGCCGCATTCGCGATTGCCGGAATCGTTTTCCTGCGCATAGGCGCGGCGGGCGGATTCTCGTGCGTATGGATATTTATTGTGCCGCCTATGGCTTATTCAGTTTTCGGCATAAGGACAGGGGCAGCGTTTTCGTTCGCGGTTCTGGCCGCCGCCGCCGCCGTTTTTTTCATTCCCGGACTGGCTTATTACGAATATTCTTTGGATCAATCGTTCCGCGTTATAAGCGTGTATTCGCTGTTGCTTGTCATTATATTTATATACGAACTCGTGCGCGTGTCAAAAAGCAGGAGCGTTAACAGGCTTAACCGCGCTCTTAAATATGAACGCGATGAATTTGCGGTGATGCTGAATCATTTGAAAACGGGAATATTCCTGATGGACAAGGATTTAATAATTCAGGAGCCTTATTCCGAACTGCTGCACAGCATTCTGGACACGCGCTATTTGAGCGGCAGGAAATTTACAAGCCTGCTGACATCCTGCCTTACAAGCGCCGAAATTTCGACAATAACCGATTTTTTTGACATGGTTATCACGCGGCGGTTTGACGACGAAATGCTGGAAGATATAAATCCGCTTCATGAATTAAATTATAAATCCGACGGATCGGCGGTTCCCAAAATACTAAAATGCGCTTTCACGCCGATAAACCGCGAATCCGGCGTTACGCTGATAATGGGAGACATAGAAGACATAACCGCAAAGGTCGAACTGCAAAAAAAATTGCAACAGGAAGAAGTTAAACGGCATGATGAAATGAGCGCTCTGTTTGAAATGCTTCAAATTGACAGGAGCGTTTTTAACGATTTTATAGAAGACGTGGAGTATGAATTTGACACGATAAACGATATTCTAAAAAACTCAAAAATTTCCTCGAAAGACGCCCTGACCGATATCTTCCAGTCAATCCACGCGATAAAATCCAATTCGATAATAATCGGGCTTAACAGCTACAGCAAGAAAATTCATGATATTGAAACGTTTATCAGGCAGTTGCGGGAAAAGGCCGAAGTCAGCTTTGACGATATTCTGGCCCTTACCGTCCGAATAGACGAAATTATGAAAAACAAGGACGGGTTTAAGACAAGCGTCGAAAAAATAAAGTCGTTCAGCTCGGACGAAGGCAGGAAAAGCGCAGTCGATATTTTGTCCGAAAGCCTTAACCGGGCGGCGCAGCGCGCCGCGGGCAATATGGGGAAAAAGGCGGTACTGAACTTTGACGGCATAGACGCGGAAGCCCTTGACCGCGCGCCGCGGCGCGCGGTCAAGGAAGCGTTGCTGCAGCTTGTCCGTAACGCGGCGTTTCACGGCATAGAAAGCCCGGAAGAGCGCGTCAGGGCGGGGAAAAAAGAATACGGCCTAATTACCGTTTCGTTAAAACGCGAAGGTGAAAAGATACATATTAAACTTCAAGATGACGGTCGCGGACTTGATTTTGAAAAAATAAAGGAACGCGCCGAACGGATGCACATTATTAAAAAAGACGAGAACGTAGAAAACAAAAACCGTATTTTTCAGGCAATTTTTATGCCGGGCTTTAGCACGGCTGACAGCGCCGGAATGTACGCAGGACGCGGGATAGGGCTTAATCTTGTATATTCCCGCATCAAAGAGCATGACGGCGCGATAAAAACTCAAACTGAGGCCGGCAAAGGCACAATTTTTCATATATTTTTGCCTGTGGAAAAGCTGTCCGGCGAGGAGGATTAAAGCATTTATGAACAAATTATTACCGTTAAAAATAAAACCAAATCCAAAAACGATACAAAATATTGTGTTCGGCGTGGTTCTTATAGCGCTCTTTCTGCTTGTATGCAAATTGTTCGCGCCTTTTTTTACGATATTGCTATGGTCAATAATTCTCTTTGTAATAATAAACCCGTTGCATAAGCGTATAACAAAGAATATTGATTTTTCGAAACGAAGGGGCAAACTCTTAAAAAGCCTTTTTGCCGGACTGTTCTCTATCGCCACGGCCGTATTGCTTCTGATCCCTATACTGTTCGTCCTGTCGCAGGTTACGCATCAGATTATGGAACTTGTAAATATCGCCCGCAAGACATTCCGCGAAAACCCAAGCATATTGCAAGAAGTATTGGAGCGGTTTTCGGAATTTATCTCGGAAATATCGGCGAATCAGGTAAATATCAGCGCCGCCGAGATTCAGCAGCGCCTGCTTTCCCTGTTAAACAACGGCATTGACAATGTGCTTAATTTCTCAAAGAGCATTGCCCTTAATATAAGCACCTTTGTCGTCAGTCTTGTTTTTATGGTCTTTTGCCTTTTTTTCTTTTACCTCGACGGCGCGTACCTTTCGTCCCTTGTGCTTAATAACTTTCCCATCAAAGAGGAATATTTGACCGCGCTGGTAAAAAAATTCATGGATATTATCAAGAATTTATTTTTGGGATACATTATGGTAGCTATCGTTCAGGCGATTCTTGCCTATATAATATTTGCTATATTCAGGATAAACGGCGCGATGGTATTCGCCTGCCTTACGTTCATCTGTGTGTTTATTCCGATGTTCGGCGGCGCAATCATCTGGCTGCCGTTGGGCTTGTCAATAATAATTAGTGGCGAACCGATACGCGGCGCGCTGTTTCTGGTTATATCGGGAGTATTCATTTCCTTGCTGGATAATATCTTCCGTCCGCTTTTTCTGCAAGACCGCATACAGTTGCATCCTTTAATCATTTTTTTTGCCATAATGGGCGGTGTCAGTTCTTACGGTTTTAACGGAATCGTGCTGGGGCCAATCGCCGTAATACTTTTCCTTACCGTCCTTGACCTCTTTTTAACGGAACACCATATTGACCATAAAAATCCGATGCCGGAGCAGTCCGCCCTAACGAAACAGGCGGGCGCGAATGCGAGCGCCGCTCCGGATAAAAATACGGATAACGGAGACAATTAAATGCGGGATATTTCAGAAAAAAAACCCGACGGCGCGATAATAACGGTTACAGGAACCGATCACGCCGGAATTATCGCGAAGGTGAGCACTTTTCTTGCGGAACACGATGTTAATATCGAGGACATAAGCCAAACAATCCTGTCGGGCAACTTTGTAATGCTGATGATGGTCGATCTTTCAAAAAGCGCCAGCGCGCTTGAATCGCTAAAACATGAATTAAACGAGATCGGAAAATCCCTAAACGTTTCAATCAGCATGATGCATGAAAAAGTTTTCAGCGCTATGCACAGAATTTAAAGGAAAGTAAATGTTGTTCACTACGAAAGAGATAACTGAAACCGTCGATATGATTACTCGCCAGAATCTTGACATCCGATGCATCACGCTTGGCATATCGCTTCTTGACTGCGTCGCCGGAAGCGGGACAGAGACAAGACGGCGCGTCAAAGAAAAAATCCTGCGCGTGGCCGGGAAACTCTCGAAGACAGGGCTCGATATTGAAAACGAATTCGGCATTCCCGTCATAAACAAGCGTATCGCCGTAACGCCGCTGGCGCTTGTCGCCGCTTCGTCTGAAGACCTTGATTATACGCCATACGCGCGGACTTTGGACGAATGCGCGAAAACGCTGAACATTGATTTCATTGGCGGCTTTTCGGCCCTCGTTCAAAAGGGTTTTACCGAGGGCGACAGACGCCTGATAAACTCGATACCGGGCGCGCTGTCATGCACGGAGCGCGTTTGCTCGTCCGTAAACGCGGCAAGCTCCAAATCCGGCATCAATATGGATGCCGTGGCGCTTATGGGCAAGATCATAAAACAAACGGCTGAAAAAACGGCCGCGCAAGGCGCGCTGGGCTGCGCTAAACTTGTCGTATTTTGCAACGCTCCCGAAGACAACCCGTTCATGGCGGGGGCTTTTCACGGGCCGGGCGAACCGGAAAGCTGCCTGAATGTCGGCGTTTCCGGGCCGGGCGTCATAAAGTCCGCCATCGAAAACTGCGGTTCCATGCCTTTCGACGAACTGGCGGACGTAATCAAAAAAACCTCGTTCAAGATCACGCGGATGGGGCAGCTTGTCGGGCGCGAAGCCGCAAAACGTCTCGGCGTTCCGTTTGGCATACTCGACCTGTCGCTTGCCCCGACTCCCGCCATAGGCGATTCTGTCGCCCGCATACTCGAAGGGATGGGGTTGGCAAGAGCGGGAGCGCACGGCTCAACGGCGGCCCTCGCCATGCTCACAGACATGGTAAAAAAAGGCGGCGTCATGGCCTCCACGCACGTCGGCGGATTTTCGGGAGCGTTCATTCCTGTATCGGAGGACGAAGGCATGGTAGCCGCCGTCAAATCCGGCTCGATAAACATCGACAAGCTGGAAGCGCTGACCTCCGTCTGCTCTGTCGGCCTTGACATGGTTGCCGTGCCGGGCAACACGGACGCTGACACGATCTCGGCAATCATAGCGGACGAAATGGCGATCGGCATGGTCAACAACAAGACGACAGCCGTCCGCCTGATTCCCGCTCCGGGCAAAAATGCCGGCGACTGGGTAGAGTTCGGTGGTCTTCTTGGCGCGGCTCCTGTCATGCCACTCAACACGGCAGGTTGCGCCGACTTCATCGCCCGTGGCGGACGTATCCCTGCCCCGATCCACAGCTTCAAAAATTGAACGGGGCGATGGGTTAATGGCTGAAAAAACAAAACCAAAAATAGCAACTATCGATGAATATATCATGGGATTTGAACCTGCTATACAAAAAACCCTAAAAGAATTGAGGGATTTTGTGAAAGCGGAAGTGCCCGAAACAACTGAAAAAATATCCTATGGGATGCCCACGTTTTGCTTAAACGGCAATTTGGTTCATTTTGCCGCATTCAATGACCACTATGGTTTCTTTCCCACTCCATCGGGAATTAACAAATTTGAGGATGAACTCGCTCCGTATCGAACCGGAAAGGGAACACTGCGTTTCCCGTTTAATGAGCCGATTCCGTGGGATGTGCTGAAAAAGGTTATCCGATACAGGGTGGAAGAAAACTTAAAAAAAGCATCCGGCAAGAGCAAAAAGTCAGTAAAATAAACGAATCCCAAGGTTTTTTGCAAGGCAGCCGTCCATACCTGTTGATATTTTACGGGCAGAAGCGATGTAAACATAGGTTTGCCGTGACTCGGCGGAACAAGCCTTATCAAAATGCGGTTATTTCGACATAGTGTAAGATATGAAAATTGTAGTCATAGGTGCCCAGTGGGGGGATGAGGGCAAGGGAAAAATCGTCGATTACCTTGCGGCGGAAGCGGATATGATCGTCCGCTTCTCCGGTGGCGCAAATGCCGGACACACGATTGTGGCGGATGGCGAACAGTACGCGCTCCACCTGATTCCGTCGGGAGCGCTGTACAGCGACAAGACCATCATTTTGGGCGCTGGTATGGTTATAGACCCTGCCGCGCTTTTCAACGAGATGGATATGCTTAAAAGCCGGGGCATCGAAACTAAGGG
>JAIRSQ010000166.1 GCA_031255395.1 Spirochaetaceae bacterium
GGCGGTGGAGATGCCGAAAGCATGATTGACAACAACGGCAAGGCGACTGTAGAGAAACCGTAACTGGTCCCCGGCGCACCCATAGCCGGGAAACGGCGGGGCTTGCGCCCCGCCGTCAGCCCACCGGCACCCGCCGGAGGGCCTTTTCACGCCCATGCATTGCGAGGAACCAAGTGACGAAGCAATCCAGACCAGGCGGCCTCTACACTGGATTGCTTCGCCCCCTTCAGGGGCTCGCAATGACAAGTGCTTCACCAGCCAGATATGCCGCAGTTTGGCAGGACTAGGCCGCAGTTAGCCGCGCAAGGGGCCGCCAGCGGCTTTGTCCCTCGCCTTCGATAAGGTATGGGCGATAATCTCACGAGGGAGCCGCGCAAGGGATTGCAGCGGAAATCCCGCAAGCCGACCGCAGGGAGGCTGAGGAATTGGAGCGGAAAGCCCGGTTTTGCGTAGCAAAATGCGCCCAAAAACCGAAAAAGCATAGAAAAGCGATCCAGCGGAGCTGCTATTGCTGAATGCCGCCAATAACAGTCATTCTTCCGTCCGTCATCGGCGTGATTATGCCCTGTGCTTTGATATATTCGCCCACGATATGGGATAGCAACAACGATGTATTAAAAGGATCCTCGCTCCGTGTCAACGCGACATAACCGTCGCCTCCGCCCAGCATATATCCATCTGTGCATAAACGATACATTCTGTCAGGGTCAACGGGAGCGCCGCCTATCGTCAGGTTAGTGATAGTTCCGTTGCCGCTCGTTAAATCCAGCGTATAGCGCACTTCTTTCGAGAATTGGGGAAATCCGCCCGATCCCTGCGGAATGGACGCGATAAAATCAAAAAGCTCGATAACATCGCTCCCTTTAAGCGAAACGATAAAAAGATAATTCTCGAACGGAAGCGAGTATAGAACCTGTTCCCATGTAACCGCTCCCGCAGACAATCCGGCACGGATGCTTCCGCCGTTATGTAACGCAAAGTCAAGGTGCTGGTTGTATTCATTCTCGAAAAACCAGACAGTCGCGTCGCAAATCATGTTCCCAATCGCCGTTTCTCCATAACGCGGCAGACGGTTACCAAAAACAAACTCGCCGGATGCCTCGCCCAGCGTCTCTTTAAGGCTCTCATCCGCCCGTTCGATATACGACTCAAGCATTGCCGCAACTTCCGCGTCAGGCTGCAGGCCAAGCGTTTCGTCAATCGCCACGGGTTTCCAGTCAAAATTGGTAATCGTTCCGGCGGAGATACTTATCACGTACTTTCCCCATTCGCCCGCCTTTACAATCCACGAGTTCCCAGCTTTAAGCGGCTGTTCAAAAACCGAATGCGAATGTCCGTCAACTATGATGTCAATGTCAGGAACGGCTTCGGCAAGCTCGATCGACGTAACATGGTCGGAGGACTCTTTGATATCACCAATGTGCGCGAGCGCGATGATTATATCGACCTTTTTCTTTTTAAGTTCTTTTACAGCATTCCTCGCCGCTTCTATTTCCGGGATGAATGTGAGGGATTCGTCCGGCTTGTCGGCAATTTTTGTTCGCAACGTGGTGATTCCAAGGATGCCGACAGTATAGCCTTCGTATTTCATGATAAATACTGATGGCCGCCAAGAAATTTGCCGTCTTTTTTGATGTTTGATGATACGAAAGGAAATTCTGCCAACTCTATCTGCTCAAGCAACACGCTTAGCGGTTTGTCGAATTCATGATTGCCGAAAACTGCGGCATCATAGCCCATCATATTGTATGCCATGATGTCCGGTTCCGCGTTAAACATATTGGACAGGGCGGAGCCGGTGTTAATATCGCCCGCATCCACGAGAAGTACGTAGGGATACTCGTCGCGAACACTCTTGATAAAGGCCGCGTCTTGGGCCAGCCCGCCCTTACCGTTGTTGGGCAGGAGCGTCCCGTGATGGTCGTTGGTGTGAAGCAACACAAGCGTATACTCCGCAGTGTCCCGTGGAGTTGTGGCGCATGTAACAAGCGGTAGCACCGCCAGAGCCAACGTTGCGGCAAATCCCGCTGCTATTAACACAAACCGTTTTTTAAAAGTCATTTTCCCCGTTGTCTTATATAAAACCAGCCATGTTTTGTTTTTTGCAATACCTAAAATATCCGGCGGACAGGCTCCGCACTTTCCCGCTTAAGTGGCAAGGCACTATTTATGTGTTTTAAGTCGGAATTTCCGATAATTCAAACTCTTCCGGCTGGCATATCTTGCCTTTGTATAAAATTTTCGGATAAACAACAAGCCCCAGTTTTTTTTCGATAAGGCGCAGGTTATGCAAGTCTTTTTCGCTGCCGATGCTGACCATGACACCTTTTTTCCCGGCACGCGCCGTGCGGCCTGCACGGTGAATGTAAACCTCGGCATCCGGGTTGACACCCATAGTTACGATGTGCGTAATATTTTCGATGTCAAGGCCGCGTGCAGCAAGGTCGCTGGAGACAAGCGCGTTGACACGACCCAGACGGAAATTCTCCAGAGCGTTTTTACGAGTCTTTTTGTCCATGCCGCTGTAGATGCCGGTGATGCTGTATTTATGGTGGCTCAGTTTCGAGACAATCTCGTCAATCAGGACGGCGCGTTC
>JAIRSQ010000029.1 GCA_031255395.1 Spirochaetaceae bacterium
CAGGCAACGCTGAAATGTTACGCGCTGGAATTGACGGGCGGGGAACTGTTCACCATAGACCGTCCAGACCGCACAGCCCGATAGCTTCCGCTCCCGCCCGCTGAATCAAGGCGCAGACATCCTTGCTCACCTTACCGAACAGTACCATCTGCACGATATCCATCGTTTCCCCGTCCGTGTAGCGCAACCCGTCGGCGAAACGCATTTCTTTGCCAACCGCCCGCAGCATGGTGTCTATCTCAGGCCCGCCGCCATGTACCACCACCGCGCGTATGCCGACCGCCGCCATAAACACGATGTCTTCGGCCACGGATTTTTTCAATTCGCCGTTTATCATCGCGCTCCCGCCGTACTTCATCACGACAGTTTTGCCTCTTAACGCCCGTATATGCGGCAACGCCCTTATCAATTCCCGCGAATCTGTTCCGTTTTGCATAAAATCATTATATATTTTCGAGCCGCCCGCGCCTCGCATGATGGCTCGTCCTACGATGGCGCAATGACGGGTATGCCGCTTCGCAACGGCGCGGGATGGAGTTTAGCGAGACAGGAGCAGTTATGAAGGCCGCCGGGCCATCATTTCAGCGCTTCCGGCAAACGGGGCGTTACCGGCAATGTCCGCCCGCAACCGGGCAGGCGGCGGGGAAATGTTCCGGAAAGGCTCGCCGCGATTGCCCGCAGTAAAAAACAGTCCTGGCGACACATTCACGGGCACGCGTTGCGGGACATTTTGACAGCAACATCAGCCGTAACGCCGGATACCGACAGCGTACTCCGCGGAAACCCCGCGCCGGGAAAACGCGAAAGCTTTGAGCCCGCGCCCCGCGAGGCTTGAACCCGAAGGCGCTGCCGGAAGGACGACTCGAGACGAAACTGCCGGATGGATTTACCCGATGACGAAATGACCGTGAAAATTCGGCTTTGGCTAAGCCTCTATATACATAAAAAATATATTATATATATTTTTTATGTATGAACTGGAACATGGAAAGTCGCCCTCTTGCCATCCGATGTTTTGTGTTGATTTCATTGTAACGCAAGCTGTAAGGTTTTACACCTGTTCATCAACTATTTGAATGATCGTAAATAATTGGATCATATTGCCTCCTACACCCACTCGGAAATTTCCTTTTTTGATATATCCCATTTTATTCCACGCTTAATTTTTTTTAAGTTGCAGTACTTGCAAAACGGAATCGGGCGACTTAAAAACGACAGTATTTCATCTAGGTTTGACACCTTGTATATGTCAATAAAATTCTCTTCAGAAACAGTCATATTCTTGTTGAAATGTGCGTTAAAATGCCTAATGACGAAAGGTTGGGCACAAGTGCCGATTTTTCCGTGTTCAAGATGAAGGCAAAAATTAGAAGAAAAACATGACAGAAAATTTCTAAATGGCTTTTGACCGCCATCCAAATCTATAGGAAATTTATTCCAAATCGTCAATTTATTCCCAAACCCGCGTATCTCTAAAGCCACGTCGTGCATACAAGCTGTCCGGTTGATTATTTTATAATCAAGCCTTATCGGATAGCCGCTTATCACTATGGCAATATTATTCTTTTTACAGCCACTCCAAAATTCTTCTGTCATTGACAGCAACTTTATGCCGTTTGTAATGATGTTTATCTGTCCGTTAAAATACTTTCGTGTTATATCCAGAATCTTTGTTATTTCAGGATGCAACAACGGTTCTCCGCCAAGCAAATCTATATATTCGACTGTTCCGCCGCATAGCAACGACAAACGAGAGCAATCTTTTTCATACTCGGCTACATCAATGAAGCATTCTTTAACAAGAGGCGAAAAAGCGCCGCAACCTTTGCAGTTAAGATTGCAATGCTCACAGATTGGCACTTCAAATCTTAATAGTTTTCTGGGTTTTAAGGCTGATTTTGTCAGCCATTTTTTTACCAGCCAAACCCTGTCAAACAAATACTGCGGCAAAAGCCATTTTATAAACTGTTTTAATTCTATAAACGAAGTGCCTCTAACGCTTATGTCCGACCACGGACGGTGCGGTATGGGGGGGGGGGGGGAGATTTCATAAAATTATCATTCCTCTTTGTATATCTATTTTTGAGCTGAAATAGCCGCTCTAATCCTTAACGATATAATACGCCGTCCAGTTTCTTTTGTCAATAATAGAGGAGGATTAAGAAGTCCGCCGTTTCCAGCCAAGCCCTCCGTATCCCTCGTCATTGCGAGCAGGACGCATGGAAGGATAGAGCGGCATAGAAACCAAAACCTCCACCCGAAGAAATCCCATGCCGAGACCACCCCGCATGGATTGCTCATCCCTTCGTGTTTGCAATGACAAATCCAAGAAACCTGACCCTAAAGCCGACTCGCGAGCCTCAATAGGCAACATCATTCCTCATTCGCCGTTGCGAACGAAGCAAAGCGATCCTAAAACGGCAGGCATTGGCTTTGCGGGGAACGAACGCGTCAGGCGCGGGGGTCGGTTAACGGCAACAGAGCCTCTGACGGCAGGAAAAGTTTTTCAGGCAGGCTCCGCTTTAAGTACTTGGAATACTTCCACCAGATTTCCTTTCGCTCGGTCTCGCAAGCGGCGTCGGCGTTGGTGAACAGCACGGCTTCCTCAAACGGTTCGGAGGAACGTTTGCTGACGGCGACGCGAACTTCGTTAAAACCGCGCGGCGTGTCCGCCGGAACAAAATCGTGGGCGCGTATGCCGATGTGCGTAACGCCTTCCGCGCTTCCGGCGAGGCGGAGAGACAGTCCCCAGTCAAGCGCAAAAACTTCGTTTTCGGAAATCTGTCTTGCGGGCGACACGTTCTTGCATCCGGTTAGCCGTGCCGCTTCCACAAAACGCGGGTTGCCGAACACTTCGCGCGAGCCGCCTTTAACGATTATCCTGCCGCCGCTCATCACGGCAAGCTCAGGACAAAGGCGGTACGCTTCGTCCCGGTTGTGCGTTACGAGTATAGCGTTCCTGAACGCGCCGTCCGGCCCCTCCGTGTCCAGCAGTTCCTGCAACTGCAGTTCCATATATTCGCGCAACGCGGAATCGAGCGCTGAAAACGGTTCGTCGAACAGCGCCGCGTCCGGGGAACTTGCCAGCATACGGGCAAGCGCCGCACGTTGCTGCTGCCCGCCCGAAAGCTGCCGCGGATACCTGTCCTCCATGCCCGAAAGCCCAAAGCGTTCTATCCACAAAGCCGCCTCGCGCCGGCCGTTGCCGCCTCTCCCCGCCGCCGGCGGGGAGAGTATGTTTTCCATCACGGTCATGTTCGGAAACAACGCGTAGTTTTGAAACAGATAGCCCACGCGCCTTTCCTGCGGACGGAGGTTTACCCGCTTCGCCGAATCGAACAGCGTCCGCCCTTCAACGGCGATATGGCCTTCGTCCGGCGTTTCTATTCCGGCCAGGCACTTTAGCGTCATGCTCTTGCCCGAACCTGACCGCCCCAGGATGCCGAGACATCCGCCAGAAGTTTCAAAATCAAGCTCCAGCGAGAAGGCGCGGGACAGCTTCTTTCGTATCCTGACGGTCACGCTCACGTTTTTTTCACCGCGAAATAGTTCATCAGCGCAACAACGATGAATGAAAACAGCACTATCATCATCACATAGTCGCCTGCCCTGTCCATGTTGCCCGCCGCGGTTTCCGAGTAGATTGCCAGCGGCAGCGTGCGGGTTTTTCCGGCGATATTGCCCGCGATCATGGCTGTCGCTCCGAATTCGCCAAGCCCGCGGGCAAAGGCAAGCACCGCTCCGCCGGCAATGCCGCTCCTTGCCGCGGGCAGGCTGACCTTCCAAAATATGGCGGTTTCCCCCATCCCCAATGTGCGGGCCGCGTACACAAGTTCCGCGTCTACCTGTTCGAGCGCGCCTCTGGCGGAACGGTACATCAGCGGGAACGATATGACAGCCGCGGCCAGTACCGTCGCTCCCCACGAAAACGCTATTTTTACGCTAAAAAAGCGTATGAAAAACCGACCGACAGGCCCCTGCACGCCGAAAACGTACAGCAAAAAGAAGCCCGCGACTGTCGGCGGCAATACCAGCGGAAGCGTAAGCAAGCCGTCCAGCGCCATCTTCAAATACCTGTTCCGTATTGCGGCTATCCGCGCCGCCGCCAACAGTCCAAGAAAAAACGTTACGGCTATGGACGCGGACGCTGTTTTGCAGGATATGAGTACCGGCGTTAAATCCATTTTTCCAATCTCTCCATTACGTTTTGTATCCTAACGCAAATCGCTTGTCAAGACTGCCCTGCCCAAAGTTTTATTTTCAGAGCGGCCGTAAAAATTTTAAACCTGCCCGCGGATTCCGATAATAAATACAGAAGGGGAAGTTTTATGAAAACAGCAGTATTCAAGGGCATATTTGCCGTTTGCCTGATATATGGTTTGATTTTTTTAACGTCCGCGGCAGGCGGGACGGACGGAGAGAGTTTCAAATTCCGGACAGGCGAACCGTACACTATGGTGGAACGCTCCGATTTTTCGCGCTATGAC
>JAIRSQ010000172.1 GCA_031255395.1 Spirochaetaceae bacterium
CGTACCCGCTGGATGGCGAGACGGCGAATCTATGGGCGGAAGAGGACGCTGCGGCGGCCTTTTCGGGAATGATATACGGCTGGACCTTTGTATACGAGCCGGGCGAACGGGCGCGGGGACTCCCTGAAATGTTGGAACTTGAAGCTCGGGGCGAGGTAAAGCCCGACGACACGCGGCTTGCGGTTACGGACGCGGAAGTTCGGGATGGAATCTTATACATGACGGCGGACTATTCGCCGGATTACGCTCAGCAAAACAGGCTGCGGGAGTGGAGTAGCGCGTCCGTATCCGGCGCGCAGACGTTAGGTTTCGGGCCGTTGCAGGGCTGGGCTGGCGTTACAGGCCGCCGCCAGATAAAGGAGGCCGCTCTTAGGGACGCGATGAAAAAGGCTATCCGCCAAAAAGCCAGACTTACGGAGCGCAACCGTCCCCGCGCGGTAACGGGCGTCATCGCCCTTTCAAAATTTCCGCTGTACCGTATGCAAAACGGCCTTTGGGCAGCGACAGCCGAATTCCGCATCGAAGTAACCGAAATAATCCCATTTCCCGCTTATTGAGCGGCGGCGCATATTGCCTAAGCTCATATTTATCGGATATTGTTATGAGGGAGAATTATGCCTTATAATGCCTCCAGGAACGCTTGCCGCGACGCGCTTGACGGCTCCGAATCGGGCAAACAGGAGTAAAGGTTGATGTCTGTATGAACAAACGCCGAATTAAAATATTCGTAACGCTTTACGAACACCTGCTCCTTTTGCGGGAAGATGTCATCAACTTCCTGTCGGAAAAACTGCCGTTTTTGTATTCTGAACGCTGGTGGGAAGAAGGCGTCGTAAACGCCTATGTTATACACAACCAAACGCTATATGACGATATACATTCTTTGTCAGGCTTTGATTTCTCGGAATTGCTTAATATTTTGATATACAACTGGGAAAACATAGTGTTAGCCCGGAATTCCGTCGATTCCGTGCCGGATAACCGGAGTTTAAGATTGTTTTATAAAATGAAAACCATACGCAACGACCTGGCTCACCCTAACGACAACAAAATACGCTCCAGTGATTTTAAGAAATATATAGGTTATTTTACCGAGTTTTCAAAGATTATAAGCAATAACGCCGCTTATATCGAAAAGCTGAACAGGTATGTCAAATTTGAAAAATACGAAAATAGCGATATGGATTTGGAGCAGAAAAAACTGCGTATTATCAAACTGATAGAAGACGAGGTTATCGAGCCGGCATTGTCCTGCGATACGTTGGACGAAGATGTAAAAGAAAGCCTTGTCGGAACGCTGATAAAATTTGAAATATTGAATTCGCTAGAGGATATTAACGCGTTTTTTTCCCGCTCATTATTGTCGCCAAGCGGTAAAAACATCTATAAATTATTGCATGAAAACAACTTAAAGGCGTTTGAAGATATACTGGGAAAATACAATGAAATATACTATTCATAAAAGCCCGCTCTGTTCGCTTCCCGCGGCAGCGCTGCCTGCCGAGATTTGCAATACGGCGAAAACGGCGCGTAAAACGCCGTTTTTGCGCCGTATTGCCAAAAAACGTTAATATTTATACAATAAGTTAGCGGAGATTGTTCCGCGCGCGGATTTTCAGGAGGAAAGATGATTAAGCTAAGATTTTTTTTGGTTGTGTCTGTCATGGTTGCCGTTTTTTTTGCCGGTTGCGCCAAACCGCCAATCGAAGAGATGAACAACGCGGTTGCGGCTGTCAGCAGGGCGGAAAACGATCCGGACGTAGTCGCCTATGCGGCTCAGGCGCTCTCCCGCGCCCGCGAGGCTCTCGCCCAGATGCAGACTGAAGCGGACGCTAAGCGTTATGAATCAGCCAAGCGGCTGGCCGCCGAAGCGCAGTCTCTCGCTGAGAGAGCCATAAGCGACGGCCAGGCAGCGGCAGCGCGCGCGAAAGAGGACGCGGAAAACGCGATCCGCGCCATGCAAAACGCAATCAGCGAAACGGAACAGGTTTTAAACAACGCAAGCCGTTCCCCCCCGGCAGGCGTAAACATACAGGCGCTTGAAAAGGAGTTTTCGGACGCGCGCGGCATTGCAAATCAGGCGACAGTCGCGCAAAACGAAGGCAATTACAGCGAAGCCTTTGAAAAGAGCCAAGCCGTCCGCTCCGCGTTAAGTTCGATAAATTCGCGCCTTTCGCAGGCGGTCATTTCCGCTTCCCGCAAGAAATAGCAAAAACGAATCTGCCCCGCCTCCGTTTAACGCGCCGCGTTAAACGGAGGCGACGGACATCCCAGTTGGCCGCACGCTCCCGCGATGGAGCGTCCCTTTTTGCGGCGAAGCACGGTTTTAAGGCCGCGTTCCTCCAGAAAGGAGCGAAACCGCCCCAATTCGGTGGCGGACGGCTCTTTTAGCGGAGAGCCCTCGAACGCCAGCCCTCGCGCCGGATTCCACGGAATAAGGTTTACGACAACATCAAGCCCGCTGGCAAAAGCGGCCATCGCGTCGGCATCCTGAACGCTTGTATTGATGCCGCCCAGCATTACGGCTTCCAGCGTGATACGCCGTCCCCGCCGCTTCTGATGGTACATAATGGCCTCTTTCAGGCTGCCCAGCGGGTTGGCGGCGGCAGCCGGCATGAGCCGTCTGCGCAGGTCCTCGCGAGCCGTTGTGAGCGAAACGGCAAGCCTGACGGCGGGGCCGCTGTCGGCCAGGCTTACAATGCCGTCGGCAAGCCCGCATGTTGACACGGTAACGCGGCGCGGCGAAGCCGTTTCGCAGAGCACTGAAAGGGAACGCCGCAACTCGACAAGGTTGAGCAGAGGCTCGCCCATCCCCATGATCACGATGTTGGAAATTCCGGGATATAGCGCGCGGATATGATAGAACTGTTCGGTGATTTCGGCGCTGTCCAGATTCCGTATAAAACCCATGCTGCCAGTTTTACAGAAGACGCAACCCATAGGACAGCCAAGCTGGGTCGAAAGGCAGGCAGTCCGGCGTCCGGCGGCGTCTTGCAACACAACCGCTTCGATAAGGCCGCCTTGGACGCTTATTTGCAATTTTATCGCGCCGCCGTCACTGTCTTCAAGCCTGTTGGCAACAGCCGTTTTTCGCAGACAGAAACGGCCGTCAAGCTCGTGCCGCAATGCGACAGGCAGGTTGTTCATAGCTTCAAACGAGCACGCGCCGCGGTTTATCCAGCCGAAGATCTGTTTGGAGCGATAAGCGGGGAGCGGAGAGAGCAATGTCTCAAGCTCGGCGGGAGGAACGCCGCTAAGCGACGGTTTTGACAGCATCAGCCATTAAAATTCAGGGGTCGTGATATTTTCAAGCAATTCCTGCACGGCGGCGTTACGGATTCCAGTGCGCTGAAAGGCTTTAAGTATCTCGATCGCCTGTTCCCTGTTGTTTTTAAGCAGATAGCATTCGGCCATATCCAGATAGGGACGATGGTTTTTAGGCTCGCACTGCACAAGTTTGACAAGGGAATCTATGGCGTCATCAACCCGTCCTTCTTGCCTGGCAATGGACGCAAGTCCCAAAGCGCCGTACAGGTCGAATTCTATGCTCAGGGCGCGGTTGTAGTATTCGGTCGCCTTGTCAAAATCATGCATATTGCAGTAAGCGTCGCCAGCGCGTGTTAGAATCACCTTGTTGCGCGGATCCTGCTGCAGTATGCGGTTCCAGTATTCAAGGGCGCGATGCGGCTGATTCAGCCCGCGGAAGCAGTCCCCAAGCCCGAACAGCGCGTAAAAGTTTGTAGGCTCGCGCTGCAAAGCCGCGTCGAAGTACGCGATGCCGTCATCAAAAGTCTTTAACTTGCGGTGGCAGTTACCTATAGAAGTAAGGACGCGAATATCCACGCAGGCCATATTACGGGTTTCCAGCATCTTTTCCCAGAAATACAGCGCGTCGCGGTACTCCTTAAAATCGTAGTGCAGATGCCCCAGCCCTATGATGGCGTAAGGATTGTGAGCCTCCATCTCCAAAACTCTTTCATACTCTTCTTTGGAATTCTTGAAATCCCGCAGCTTCCGGTAAGCGTCAGCAATCCGCGTTAGCACGGTAATATTCCGTTCGTCATGCTTTAAGTATTCTTTCCAGACCTTTATCGCCATCGGGTACTGATTCAGCACTTTGTAGCAATCCGCAAGGCCGAACAGCGCGTAGTTGTTCCCCGGATGATAATCAAGGCAGCGCTCATAGTACGCCACGGCGTCGCGGTGCGCCCCCTGTTTGCGGCACGAATCGCCCATTCCTACAAGAGCGTAATTGTTTTCCATATCTATTTCTAAAATTTTCTTAAAACGGTCTAGGGCTTCGTTCACCCTGTTTTCTTTTAATAGCTGGTAACCTTCTTTCGACAGATCCGTTACAATCTGCCCGCAAGGAAAAGACTGCCCGTCTTCAAAGTTCTCAAAAACTCCAATGTTATCCATCACCATTTTCTCCTTCGTGAATAAGGTTTTTCACCATGAAGGAAAGATCCATGATAATCTCGGCGGATTTCTTTTTATCCGGCGCGAGCCAGTACATTCGTAACGCGTCAATGGCGCGTCCCTTTGAACGGTAATAATCCCCTATTCTTGACAAACCGTCAGAATAACCGGTCGTTATAAAGATTCTGCGGGCACTTTCCACATCCCCTTGATTAAAAAGCATATTCCCTTTGCGGTTAAGCTGCGCCTTTTGCCGCCCGTCCATCGGGCGTTTTTCGCAGGATTTAAGAAAAATTGCCTCACCTTTAAAACGCTCCAATAATTCTGCTCTATTCATAATATACCTAACCCTCCAAAAAAAATCATTCTTTTTAATAAAATTTACGCAAATGGCAACGAATTCAGCGCGTTTTAGCCGAGAGCGTCTTTCTGTTTTACCGCCCGCTCTTCAATATGCCAAAAATCGACGACGGAACGCCCGTACTCGCGACGATCGGCAAGGACTAGGCAGCCGCCCCCGCGAGGGACATCCTCGCGGGGGCGGTGCGTCATCAGCAGGCTGTCCTCGTTCATAAGGGCCGATACCGCTATGGAAACCGCCAGTTCATGCCTGAACCTGTACGGAAACGGCGGGTCGCAGAATATATAATCAAAGGAGCGTTTTGCCCGCCTTATATACAGTTCCGCCGCCATAAAGCGGCAGTTTATCCTGACGGGGGCTATGGCGGCGTTTTTTAGCAATGTTCCCCGTTTGAGCCCGTCCGCTTCGACAGCTTCCACCGGCGACGCCCCCCGCGAGGCCGCTTCAAGCGCGACGATCCCGGATCCGGCAAACAGATCCAAGAATGACCGGGCGCTTATATCGCCAAGCGCCGCAAACACCGACTCCCTCATCCTGTCCATAGCCGGACGGATCGTCCCCGGCGGCGTTTCGACACGCCTGCCTCGCAGAACGCCACCCGTTATCCGCATCTATATGCCGTCTAACAGAGCCGCCATCTCGTCCGTGCTGACAAGCCTGCGCTCGGGAATGGCGGCAGCGCCGTCTTTCATAAGTTCCCCGATCAGCATTTGGCAGCTTTCACAGCGCCTTATATGCTCGTTGACCAACTCCTTGATATACGGGTAGTTAATCGCGTTGAAACATTCTGTCCCGCGCGCCATGCCGGTTAATAAATCCAAGAACAGTTCATAAGTTTCGTCAAGATTATGGAGTTGCTCGTCTCTGGAAATAAGATGCTTGTTGAAAGACAGGCTTTCTTGTAGCAGATTCAATTTCTCCGCTATGAAATCAATGTCTTCTATGGTTTTTTCCAGAAAAATATCCGGAGCCGCGTCAAGTTTCATCATGTCTGCCAGCATCCGTATCCTGGCGTTTAAGATGAATATATTGTCTTCATAGTTAAACTGCTGATTCATGTATAAAAACAATATCGGCATTCAAAAGGCGGGAATGTAGCGTTAAATTACAAAAATATGAGTCTCCCCGCCGGGAATAAAACTTAAGGACGATTCGCTTCAACAGAGGCCGCTATCGTCTTTTAGAGCTATGAAGCCAGCAGGAAAAAACGCTTTTACGCGCCCGCTATAAGGCCGTGCCGGAAACAGCTTGTCAAATGGTCGTTTACAAAGCCCGCGGCCTGTAAAAAAGCGTAGACTATCGTAGGGCCGACAAAGGCAAATCCCCGCTTTGTCAGGATTTTGGATATTTGCTTGGAAAGCGGCGTATGCGGCGGTATCTCTTTAACAGAGGCGTAATGGTTTACAATTTGTTTGCCGTCCACCCATTCCCATAGCCACGCCGAAAAATCGTGCCCCTGCTCCTTCATGTCCATGTAGGCGCGGGCGTTGCCTATCGCCGCCTCGATCTTCTTCCGGTTGCGTATTATCCCGTCATCATTTAGCAGACGTTCTATATCCTTTTCTCCGTAACCCGCAATGATTTCCGGATTCATGCCATCAAACGCCTTGCGATAATTTTCGCGTCGCCTAAGTATCGAAATCCATGAAAGTCCGGCCTGAGCCCCGTCCAACACCAGAGCTTCGAACAGTTTTTCGCTGTCATGTTGCGGTACGCCCCACTCCTCGTCGTGGTAGCGTTTATACTCGTTATCGTTTATGCACCATGGGCACCGTATCAACTCCACCTAAAAACGCTACAATTTATCCCCGACATTTTCAAGCCCGTATAAATGTTTTCCATAAAGTGATTTATAGAATTAACATGGCGTCGCCGTAACTAAAGAAGTTATAGTTTTTGCTTATTGCCTCGTTGTACGTTTCCATGATCAGGCGCCTTCCGGCATCCCCGCCCCTGTCCGCTCCCGCGAAGGCGCAGACAAGCATGAGCAATGTCGATTCGGGCGTGTGGAAATTTGTAAACAGCGCGTCGGCGATTTTAAAACGGTAATCGCCGTAAATGAATATGTTTGTGCGCCGCTCGCCGCGCCGAATCTGTCCGCTACCTGTCGCCGCCGATTCCAGTGCCCTTAACGTAGTCGTACCCGCGGCTATCACTTTCCGCCCGTCCCGCTTCGCCGCCTCTATCTTTTCCGCCGCCCCGTCTTCAATGCAAAAATATTCTTCGTGCATCTTGTGGTCTTCGACATTGGCACACCGTACCGGAAGAAATGTGCCAAGCCCCGCGTGAAGCGTTATAAAAGCGGTTTCAATGCCTCGTTCCGCGATGGCCGAAATTATGCCGTCAGTAAAGTGCAGTCCCGCGGTAGGCGCCGCCGCAGAGCCGCAGACGCGGGCGTAAACCGTTTGATAGCGTTCCGCGTCAAGCGTCTCGTCCGGGCGTTTTATGTACGGTGGCAACGG
>JAIRSQ010000193.1 GCA_031255395.1 Spirochaetaceae bacterium
GTCGTTGACGTTAATCCGGCCGATCCGCGCTTCCCGATTGTCCAGCTAATCGACGAAAAAAATCCCGACAGCCTGAATAATATTGTAAAAACATCCCAAATGGGCATTCACATACGGGCACCGCTGGCGGATTCGGAGATAAAAACTGTTGACGATCCCGCCGCTCAGACATAATTTGATCGGCGGCGGATTACTCAAGGCCGTGAATATCGCGCCGTTAGACACACTCTGTTAACGGCGCCTCGTAAGATTTATAAAAAACAGCATAACCGAATCCCAAAGCCGTTTGAACAGGCCCCCGGCTTCGGCATCTTTCAGCGTAACAAGCTCCATAGTCGCAATCTTGCCCGCCTCATCGTAAAACGTAATATGGCCTGCCGGCGTCCCCTGCGGCAACGGGGCTATTATATCATTCAAGCTTGTCTCGCAACGGATACCGTCGCCCCTGTCGACAGGCAACGTTATGGCCGGGTCGTTCTCGGCCAGCGCGAGCGGCATCCGGTTTGTCCTGCCCTTCCAGACCCTTGCCTCCGGAATCGCCGGAATTTCGGGACGCAGCGTTTTGAAATTGTTAAAGCCCCACGTAAGCAGCGCGGCTCCGTCAGCGTCGCGCGCCCGCGTCCCCCAGCGCGAGCCAAGTTCCGCGGGGACCCCGAGAATCACCGCTATAAAACGAGTGCCGTTCCGCTCGGCGGTCAGCGCGATGTTGTAACCGGCTTCGTCAATGTATCCGGTTTTGAGCCCGTCCACGCCTTCAAATGTATAAAGCAGGTTGATGTGGTTGTTCTGGACTATTGTATTCGTTCTGTTTTGCATTGAAGGGCGCAGATTCGAGGGTTTTGGGTACGAAAAACTTGGTGTCGAATGATATTTTTCTAGATTCTCAGGGTAGAGGCGCAAATATTCGCGACAAAACAGGGCAAAATCACGCGCTGTAGTAATATTTTCCTCGGAAATACCGGACGGTTCAACAAAAACCGTGTTTTTCATGCCGAATGCAACCGCCTCGCGGTTCATAAGCCGGGCAAACGCGTCGGTCGTAGGCGCAAAATTGAGAGCGACAGCGATGGCGGCGTCGTTGCCGGAGGGTATCGCCATTCCAAGAAAAAGCTCGTTCAGGCTGACAATCTGTCCCTGCGCAAGGAACATCAGGCTTGAACGCGGCGGCTGATTCACCGCCCAGCTCTGTTTCGGAAGGCTGACTGGCTCGTCAAGAGAAATCCCGCGCTCCGCCGCTTCTTTTTCCGCGACGTGTATTGTCATCAATTTTGTAAGGCTGGCCGGAGGTATAAGTTCATCCGCGTTTTTTTCGAACAGCGTGATTCCGGTGGCCGCGTCCATCAACAGGGCGGCACGGGCGGTCAGTTCCGGCACGTCGGTCGGGGCAGTCGCAAAAAGCCCTGCCGCTACCGGCGCAAGAACAAGCGAGGCAATAAAAAATTTTTTCATTGTATTTATGTGAATTATATTATTCCACACGAATTTAGGCAAGGAGCGGAGAGACTTCACTCTTGCCGAATAAAAAAATAAACTCTTTATATGGGATTTTACATGAAAAAAACCGGCGTCTTCCTGGCTTTTTTGATGACGCTGTCCGCCGCGAACGCCGCTTATCCCGCTGAAACGAGCGGCAGGGGTGACTACCTTACGGTCAAAATCGCTGTCATAGGACCCGGCGACGAGTTGTATTTCTGGTGGGGACACTTGGGACTAATCGTAGAAGACCGCCTGACAGGGACATCCCGCTTCTATGATTACGGCGTTTTTTCATTCGACAACGAAAACTTTTTTTTGAACTTCGCGTTTGGCCGCCTGCTGTACAGCAGCGTAGTGTCGGACGCCTCCGCGGTCGTAAACCGCTATGTCGAGACAAACCGCGATATTACCATATTCACTCTGAATTTGACTTCAGAGCAAAAAGAAGCCATATTGCACGCAGCGGAGCGAAATGTGTTGCCAGAGTACC
This sequence comes from Spirochaetaceae bacterium, assembly GCA_031255395.1. GTDB lineage: Bacteria > Spirochaetota > Spirochaetia > Treponematales > Breznakiellaceae > JAIRMY01. The sequence continues at coordinate 1,967 of JAIRSQ010000193.1, forward strand.
GCGATTATCTGTACAACCATTTTTCGGATAACTGCGTTACCCGCATAACGAATTTGCTGGACGACGCTCTAGGCGGACAGTTTTACGGAATGGCGGAAAACGCGCCGGGACGGTACACGCTGCGGGAGCACGTGCGCCGTCATACATACTTTTCGCCGTTCTGGGACTGGCTATTGAATTTTCTGATGGGACGAAGCATCGATTCGCCGTCGACGGTTAAACAGGAACTGTTTTTGCCTTCCGAGGTGGGACGTGCGTTGCGGACATTTCATTATATTGACGATAACGGGACGGAGCAGCCGCTTCTGGCTTCAGTCGAAATTATAAACGCGGCAACCGGTCGCCCGCCCGTACTTGACAAACCGGTCTCCCAATGGCCGTACGCGCTTTGTTTGGGCACGGCGATAGCGTTCGCGCTGCTGCTCTTTAATCTAGCGTCGAAAAAACATCCCGTCCGCGGACGATTAGCGCTGGCCCTAAGCCAGGCGTTCCTCGGACTGCTCCTTGGTTTGGCCGGCAGCGTAGCGTTCTTTATGGCTTTCTTTACGAATCACGATTATTCATGGCGTAACATCAACATTGTTTTTGTGAACCCGTTGCTCCTTGCCGCCGTTCCGCTGGGTTTTATAACCGCATTCAGCAAGAAGGAATGCCGCCGCGTTCTATGCAAAAAACTGCTTAAAGGATTATGGACATACATTTTCTTAGGCGGCGTTTTGACCGTGCCGCTCGGACTGCTTCCGGGCTACGGCCAGCAGAATCAGGCGACTGTCGCGCTCATCGCTCCTTTTGCCTTGGTTCTGAGCTTTATTCCCGACTGGCTCGGCAGTATCAGAAAATCGCAATCAAACCCCCGCGGCTAGATTTCCTGCCGAGCCCATTTCTACGGGAAGATCCGTAACCTTATTGCGCACGATAATTGTTATATTGATTGTAACCGTCAAGGTAATGTAAGGAGAAAACATGAAACGCAAAAAACAGAGAACGCTTTTTGTTTTATGCGCCGCCCTCGTCTGCGCCGCGTCCGGCGCGCTTTCAGGATGCGGCGGCAAAAAGGTTTACGCTCAAACGCAAAGCGGCGCGGCGCGAATGCCCGCGTCTCAGCCAAGCGGCCCCGCTAAGGTCTACTTTACCGACGACATCAGCCCGGCAGGGCTTATGGCCGTCTACAAGGCTCTGGGGCAAAGTCCGGACAATGCAAGCGTTGTATCCGGCAGAGTAGCGGTAAAAATCACTACCGGCGAGTCGCCTCGTAGCAATCATCTTAGGCCCGACTTTATAAGAGACCTTGTGCAATCCGTAAACGGCACCCTCGTTGAATCGAACACCGCCTATGGCGGGAGGCGGGCAAGCACTGCGGTACACAAAGAGACCGCGCGGGCTCACGGGTACACGGCGATAGCCAAGGTTGACATTCTGGACGAAGACGGCTCGGTAAGCCTTCCGGTACAGGGCGGCACGCGGCTAAAAGAGAACTTTGTCGGCGGCCATTTTAAGAACTACGATTACTATATAGTCCTTTCCCATTTCAAAGGCCACTCAATGGGCGGTTTCGGCGGTGCGATAAAAAACATTTCCATCGGTATCGCTTCTCCGGAAGGCAAGGCATGGATACATTCAGGCGGAAAAAGCAGGAGCAATCCTTGGGGCGGGGCGCAGGACGCTTTTCTCGACTCGATGGCGGAGGCGGGAAAATCAGTTGTTGACAGCTTGAACGGCAACATCCTCTATATCAACGTGATGAACCGCCTGTCCGTTGACTGCGACTGTAGCGGTAGCCCCGCGGAACCTGACATGCACGATATCGGCATTCTTTCGTCCCTTGACCCCGTAGCCCTCGATAAAGCCTGTGTCGACCTTGTGTACGAAGCGCCTGACGGAAGAAGCCTGATACGGCGCATGGAATCCCGAAACGGCATACGGACAATAAACCACGGAGCGGAAATAGGTTTGGGAAGCAAGGCGTATGACTTGGTGCGGCTGAATGGCTGACACGGTACGGAGGGAGTTTGTCTATCTCTGGTACTACTTTGATATCCAGTTCCGGCAGATCGCCGGATACTGGATTTTGGGCATGGCGCTGGGTTCGCTCGTTTCCGTCTTCGGGAAAGAGAAGATACACCGCCTGTTTGCCGCGTTGCAGGGAAAAAAACTTGGCGTTTTGGGGGTAATCCCCGCCTCGCTTATCGGCATAGCTTCTCCCCTGTGCATGTACGGCACAATTCCTGTCGCTGCTTCTTTTGCGGAAAAGGGGATGAAAGACGACTGGCTCGCCGCTTTTATGATGAGTTCAATCCTCTTAAATCCGCAGTTGCTTTTTTATAGCGCTGCCTTGGGGCCGACGGCGTTGATTATTCGCTTTGTCAGTTGTTTTTTTTGCGGGTGCGCCGCCGGCCTTTGCGTCAGCGTTTTTTTCAAAGGCCGGAAATTCTTTAATTTTGCCGGATTTTCATCGCCGGAAAACCGAGACACCGATCCAAACCCGGTTATGCGCTTAATTAAAAACTTTT
>JAIRSQ010000194.1 GCA_031255395.1 Spirochaetaceae bacterium
GACTACCTCAACTCGTTTTTATTGATAGCGATGATAGCCGCAGCGTTCATCGGTGTCGTGTTCGACGCTCCCGCCATCAATATACCGGCCTTCGTCGGCTTCGAGGTCAACGGAAGCTACCTGTTCCCGATACTGTTCGTTACGGTAGCCTGCGGCGCCGTTTCCGGCTTCCATAGCCTTGTCGCGTCGGGCACGGCTTCGAAACAGATTGAAAACGAGCGCCACATACTTCCTATAAGTTTCGGGGCGATGCTGGTCGAGTGTCTGCTCGCAGTCATATCGCTGATCACGGTGGGGGCACTCACCGTGGGCGGCAAGCTGCCCGACGGCGTGGTAACGCCGCCGCAGGTCTTCGCTACCGCCGTTGCCGGCTTCCTCACCAAACTCGGTCTGCCGCCTAGCGTTGTCTTCACAGTTATAACCCTTGCCATCTCCGCTTTTGCGCTGACATCGCTCGACTCGGTCGCCCGTGTCGGCAGGCTGGCGTTCCAGGAACTGTTTAGCGAGGATAGCGGCAACGCGGGTGCCGTACAGAAACTTTTGTCCAACAAGTATGTCGCAACCGCGCTCACGCTGGTTTTCGGATATCTGCTTGCGATTATCGGCTACGCCACGATTTGGCCGCTTTTCGGCGCGGCGAATCAGCTTCTTGCCGCGCTGTCACTGGTTGCGTGCGCCGTATTCCTGCAAAAAACCAAGCGTAACGGCGTCATGCTCTGGGCGCCTATGATCATCATGCTGGCGGTAACGTTCACGGCGCTGGTTTTCACGATAAAAGCGAAGAGCGCTTTGCTGTTCGGCGGCGGCTTCAAGTTTGAAGCGGATGGCCTGCAACTCATATTTGCCGTACTGCTCCTGATTTTGGGCATTATGGTAGCGATCTCCGGTGTCAAAAAGCTCTCCCACAAACCCGCGTAGTGGCTTAGCGCCTGCCGGCGTCCGCCGGCAGGCGGGCGGCGTAATGGGGTTTTGGCGGCGGCGCTTTAACTTCGCAAAATGTCAATTATGTCGGCGGGCGATTCGGCGTTTATTATACGTTCTATAGTATAATCCGTGAAAATCGCCGCTGTCGCCGAAAGGAACTGGATATGCAGATTGTGGCGCTTTGACGGCGAGACGACAAGTATCACGATACGCGCCTTTTCGCCGTCCATCGACCCGAAATCAACCCCTGTTTTTTTGATGCCCAGTGCCACGGCGGTTTCCTTTACCCCCTCCGATTTTGCGTGAGGTATCGCGATGCCCCGTTCCATGCCCGTATTCATGATTTTTTCCCGCTGTAATACGTCATACAATACAAGTTCAAAATCATCCAGCTTTCCTTTGTAAGCGAGGCGTTTAACAAGCTCTTTTATTATTTCTTCTTTCGTCTCGCCTTTAAGGTCGGGAATTATGCAGTTTGCCTGAATCAGATTTATCAAATCTCTCGAGACATTGCCGTATACGTCCGACAGCTCTTTTTTTAGCTTGTCGGTGTACGACTGATCCTTGAGTTTTAAAATCGTAAAATGCAGGTCGATTATGGCTTCGTACATTGCGGTTTTCACAAAGTGCATATTCGCTTTTGACGTTTCGATTCTGACAGTGTTTTCCGATTCCGCAATGGAAAGTATAATATCACCCTTGCGCGCTTGGGAGATTCCCTCGTCAATATTTAGCATTTGAACGAAGAAACCTTCAGCTTTCAGGTTGCTAAGCAACGCGTCCGTTACTATATCGGTTATGGCCTCAGAATAGAATTCCCAGTTGGCCGAAGCCGAATCTTCCCTGTCATCGTCTTTACGGGTGCCGGATCCGGGAATTTTTAATGCCAAGTTGATGAACGCCGGAGCTATAACGGTGGTAATCAGCGTCATCATTATGACAACTGAGAACAGTCTGTCGTTGAGTATCCCCCACGAAAGCCCGATACCGGCGATTATCAGTGCCACTTCGCCGCGCGGCGTCATGCCCGCGCCGATTCTAAGCCCTCCCTTAAAGTTAAAGCCTAAAAGCATGGCCGGCCCGCCGCAGCCCAAAACCTTGGCGATTATTGCGGTTACCGAATAGATTATACCGAAGACCAGCACGTCTTTTGAAAAAATATTCTGAATATCCACCATCATTCCCATAACGGCAAAGAAAATCGGCACAAAGAATTCATAAAGCCCGTGCAAACGTTCCTGAATCAGCGCGGCAATATCGGTTTTAGACAGTGAAAGCCCCATTACGTACGCGCCAATGATCATGGCAAGGCCGTTAGCCTCGAAAATGCTGGAGAGAATCAGCGCCAGTCCTAACGCAAGTATCGAGAAATCATAGCTTTGCTTAAATATTTTAAGGAATTTTGCAATTTTTTTTGAAAAAATAAGCCCCAACACGGTAAAACCGAGCCAGATACCAAACGCTTTCACCGCGATAGCCAATATGTTTATCGCGTCGAATGACCCGCCCCCGTTGCCAAGCAGGGTAACAATGCCAAGAACTATCGCCAGAACTATGATGCCAAGCACATCGTCAAAGACGGCGGCCGCAAGTATAGTTACGCCTTCGGGCGAATCCATTTTCTTTTGGTCAGACAGGATGCGGGCAGTTATGCCGACGGAGGTAGCGGTTGACAGCACGCCCAGAAACAGGCAGACCGGATCGGTAAACGGCAGCGACAGCATCAATACTCCCGTCATCGCGCCCAAAGCGAAAGACGCGACAACCCCGCCTATCCCTATCACGCTCCCCGCGACGGAGTAGCGCAGGAACAACTCAAGGTTGGTTTCCAGTCCCGAAGTGAACAGCAGTATTATTGAGCCGATTATAGAAAACGCGTACAACTCCGGACTTACCGCCAAGTTGCCGGCGAATTCTTCTACAAAGAAAAGCCCGTTAGGAAAGCCGGGCAACGGCAGAACGCCCAGAGCGAAAGGCCCTATCACGATGCCGGCTATAAGCTCGCCTAAAACCGGCGGTATGCCGAAATATCTTACGACCCGCCTGCCGGCGCGAGCGGCAAACATGATAACGCCTATTTGAATCGCAAGCCCGATCATTATTCTGGATGTATTCATAAATTATATGCTAGCGTTTTGACACGCCTTAAGTAACCTGCCCGCTGGAACGATCAAAAAAAAGCCCCGTATACCAAGATTTCCGCGGCGCAGCATACGTTCGCTTACCGTTGCTCCCTTCCGGGCCTGGCGGGGTTGGGCGGCGCATACTCGCACGGTTCCTGAATACGGGACGCTTAATCCTAGCCGAAAACGCTTTTTTTTACAAGGCGCAAAACAGCGTTGCACGCCGTCTAATTAGAAATGAGCGGTGAGGAATGAGGCCGCCGCAAGGCGGATGGCGAGTCGGCATTGGGTCAGGCCTCCAGGCGGCCGTAATTGCGGGCGAAGCGAAGCAATCCGGAGCAAGGAATGCTCGGTACCGGATAGCTTCGCTCGGCAAACTGCCGTTCGCTCGCAATAACAGGACACACTAGCTCGCAACCCTCAACCGGCAGTTCATCGCTCATATTCATTCGTCCGCTTGAAATGCCGATACATTAGTAATAATGACAACAATAATTGACGGCGCGGCGGCGGACATCAAGATAGAGAACGAGAAAACTCTTGGCGATGCGCTTTC
>JAIRSQ010000207.1 GCA_031255395.1 Spirochaetaceae bacterium
TTCCGCAATTTCCGTATCGTTGACGCGTTTACGGACATGGCGGGAACGGTAATAGTTGACGGCGGCAAAATTGCCGCCGTGCTTCCTTCCGCCGCGGTTCCCGCGGCGGAGGCAGGGGCCGTTTTTGACGGGCACGGCCGGCTCGCTCTTACGAGCGGCTTTGTCGATATGCACGCGCACTTCCGCGAGGCCGGGGGCGAGGGCGGCTACAGCGACAAGGAATCGCTGGAATCGGCGTCCCTCGCCGCGGCGCGGGGCGGCTACACGAGCGCTGTCTGCATGGCAAACACGTCGCCAGCAATCGACAGCGTCGAGGCGGCGGAGGCGTTGAAACGGCGTTCGGACGCGCTTGGGCTCGTCAGCCTGTACCCGGCGGTTTCGCTCACGGAAGGCAGGCGGGGAAAGCGCCTTTCGCCCTTCCTTGAAGTCTGGCACGCGGGCTCCGGTTACAGACCGCCACTGCTGTCCGATGACGGTTCGGATATTGAGGACGACGGCCTGTTCTCCGCCGCCCTCGCGAGGGCGGCGGAACGCGGCATACTCGTTTCATGCCACTGCGACATAGGCGGCGAGGAAGCCGCCGCGGAACGCGCCGTCAAGCTGTGGGTTTCAGGCGGCGCGGCGGGCAGACTTCACGTAGCGCACGTTTCCGCGTCCGGCACGGCAGAACTAATCCGCGAGCAAAAACGCCTGTCCCGAAACGGAGCTCTGTCGGCGGAAGCCGCTCCCCACCACATAGCGCTCACAAGCCGGGACGGGGAAGCCGCCGGCGCGAAAACTTTTGGCAGAGTCGCCCCGCCGCTACGCGACGAAACGCACCGACGCGCCGTGATCGAGGCGTTGCGGGACGGCACAATCGACGTCATAGCCACTGATCACGCGCCGCACTCGGAGAGTGACAAGCGTAACGGCGCGCCCGGTTTCAGCGGGCTGGAAACAGCCTTTTCCGTCTGCAATACGGCGCTTGTAAAAGAAAACGGCTTTTCGCCGCAAAAACTGTTCTCGTTGCTGAGCGCGGAACCGGCACGCCTGCTAGGTCTGGACGGCGCGGGCGCTGTCGCAAAAGGTAAAGATGCCGATATAGCGATCCTCGACATGGACAGGGAAGTCGTTTTTGACGCTGAGCGTTTCGCTTCGCGCGGTAAAAATTCGCTTTTCGCGGGCAAAAAATTCTTCGGGGCGGTGGTTTTTACGCTACACGGAGGCAGAATAGCGTACCAGTCGCCGCTGTTTTAGATGCCGGCGGGAGAATTTGGATGTTAAAGGACGATAAAAACACAAAAGACAGGCTACGGCGCGGCGGAGTTTTACTGTTTGTCGCCCTGCTCCACGTCATATTGCTCTTTTTTATCGTTTTCTCGGTCGAAGTTACCGCCGGAACATCCGATTTGCCGCCTGCCGTTATGAAACTTGCCGACATAAACGAGGAAGAACCGCCCCAGCCGCCCTCGCCCGAGCCGAAAAAACCTCCTGCTCCCGCGGCCGAATTGGCGGCGAGCGACGACGTCGTGGCCGAAAACGTTATCGAAGCGGAAGAGACGCCTGTCGAGGTCGCGGCCGCCGCCCCCTCCTCCGCGCTCTCGCGCTATGCGGAGGAATACCTGCCGCAAAACATGGTCTCGACGGTACCGAAGCTGGACGAAAAGGAAATACGCTCCCGTCTGATATACCCGCCGATAGCCCTCCGCGCCGGTCTTGAAGGGATGGTCTACCTTGAGCTTTACATCGACAGCGAAGGACTGGTACGCCGCGTCCGGGTGCTAAAAGAGAATCCTCATGGCAGAGGATTCGGCGAGGCGGCGGTTAAGGCGTTTGAGGGCCTGCGGGGCAGGCCGGCGCTGGCAAACGGCGAGGCAGTGGCGGTTCGTTACCGCTACCCCGTGCGCTTCCAAGTGGCCCGCTAACCTGCCGCCAGTTCGCTCCGGTTTGCGACGGCAAATTTTTTTGTTGACAACATTCATTTCGGAGCCTATAATATAGCTAAACCTAACTGTTAGGGAAAGCACTAATTGTGATTACGGAGGCAAACGATGAAAATCACCGAGATCCTTAAAAAAAGGATGTCCTTTTCTTTCGAGGTATTTCCCCCAAAAGAAGACGATGGAGTTCCAAAGCTGCAAAAAGAGCTTGACGAACTGTTCAAATTCAACCCTGACTTCATAAGCTGTACTTATGGAGCGGGCGGCACGAATGTCGGTAAGAGCCAGGAGATCTGCAAGTACATAAGTGACAAGAAGTTCACTTGTATGACGCACTTTACCTGCATTGGCACATCGAAAGAGAGGATTCTCAAGGAACTCAACGAGTATCTTGCAATGGGTCTTGAGAATGTGCTCGCAATGCGCGGCGACTTCCCCAAGGACCCCGCAACCGGCAAATTCGCCACCACGACGGGCGGCGCGTTCAGCAACGCGAACCAGTTGATCGAGTTCATCAAAGAGAGCTTCGGCAACAAATTCGCGATAGCCGCCGCCGGTGACCCGGAAGTCCACATTCTTGCGGTCAGCCCCGAGTCGGATATCGCGTTCATCCGTGCGAAGCAGGATGCCGGTGCCGAGTTCATTATGTGCCAGCTCTGCCATGACATCGACGAGTACGAGCGCTGGGTAAAAAAATGCCGCAAGGCTGGCATCACCCTTCCGTTCGTGATGGGCCTTATGCCCGTCCTCGCCCGCGACCCGATCATCAACATGACGGTGTCCAACGGATGTTCGGTCCCGAAAGAGCTTGCGGCCATCATCGGCAAGTACACACCGCCTCGCGGTGCCGCCGAAAACGTGGTCAAAGAGTACGCCGCCGACTTCAAAAAGGCCGGTATGGAGTACACTGTCAAGTCGCTGTGGCGCTACATGAACACTGACCTTCAGGGCATCCACCTGTACGCGCTCAACAGGGCGGCTGATGTCGGCAAGATCGTGCTCGATTCCGGCATTCGCACAAAGAAAGAATAAGGGCACTTGACATCCGATTATTTTTACTAAATAATTCGGTATTGTCAGAGGAGAACGGAGTAATTTTCTCCTACGGAGCATTGAGGACCGCGTTGCGGGAATCGATGCTCCGAAACCCTCACAGGGGAACTTCCTCTAATTATACCAAAATTGTTTCATGAGGAGAACAATATGGCAAAAGGTTCAGATGCGGTTAAAAAATTTATCGGCTCCGACATCGAGATTGCACAGGCTGTATACCCTGAGCACGCTTATCCGATTTCGGAGATAGCACAAAAACTTGACAT
>JAIRSQ010000006.1 GCA_031255395.1 Spirochaetaceae bacterium
ATTTCGCGCAGTTTATAGCCCGACATTTGGAGTATTCCGGCAAGATTGCGGTAATTCCGGTCGAAAGATTTGGCAAAGTCTGCCATTATGACACCGGCTTCGCGGGTTCTTCCGCTTACAAGGGCGCGAATCCGGCTTGTAAGGTCGTATTCCAGCGTTTCCAGCGAGAAAACAAACGGTATCACGTCCGTTTTTTCCATGTATTCTATCAAAATTCCTGTATAAACGCTCGTAACTGTGGCTTCGTTGCGGTCTATGGACTGAATTTGCCTGGGATAGATGCCGAGTCTTATCATATCGTCTTCAAGGCCGTCCACGGCCGGATCGCGCTCGGCGGCGCGTATAGTGCCGCGCGAATAGGCTGCGTACTCGCGTAGCAGGTCCATTATCTCGCCGGGTTGCGGGTAAAGCTGACGCAGTTTGCCGGACACAAAGTAAGTTATCGTTACCTGGTCCGGGATTTCATCCGCAAGGCGGCGGGAAACCGGCGATATTGTGTACATTTTGGACGCCGTAAGGTCGACCCTTACCCAAAGCCGGCTGCCTAACAGCAACGCCAGCATGATGGCGGCGACCGACAGCGCCGTGATTATGATTTCCTGTTTCTTTGCCATGCGTTAGCTCCATTTCCTGAATAATATGACGCGGGCGTTAAGGAACAGGAATAGCGCCGCAATCAGGATAAAGAACAGCAGATCGCGGCTGTCCAGTATGCCTCGCGAAAAACTTTCAAAATGAAATGAAAGCGATACAAAGTTGATAGCCGCGACTACGGGTTCCGGCAAGGACTGGGAAAACGGTAACCGGTTTACAAACATTAGCGCGAGAAGAAAAGCCGCGCTCCCAAGAAAAGCCGCCGCCTGATTCTTTGACAGCGCGGACATGAACAGTCCGATAGCGGAAGCCGCCGCTCCCAGCAACAACGCTCCTATATACTCGCACGCTATCACCCCGCCGTCGAACGCGCCTAGCGGCAACAGGCTGAGCGGGAGCGGCACGGTGAGGACGAGCATACAGCACAGCGTTCCCATGACGCTTAGAAATTTGCCCAAAACGAGCGCCCATTCCCCAAGCGGCAGCGCGAGCAGTATCTCAATGCTGCCCGTCTTGCGTTCCTCCGCCCAGCTCTTCATAGTTATTCCCGGAATCACAAGGACGAACGCGAGCGGGAATCCTGCAAAGTAGGGGCGGAGCGACGCTATGTTCAGCGTGAAGAAGTTTTGGAAATTGAACAGCCATATCGAGGTAAATAGCAGGAAAAAGATGATTATCCCATAGAACGCGGGCGATATGGCAAGCGAGTACAGTTCCTTTTTCGCAAGCGCGAGCGCGGGCGAAAAGGCCGTTTTTATGTTATTTTTCATGGCTATCCTGTTGGCGGGCGGAACCCGTCAGTTTCACAAAAATGTCTTCCAGCGAAGTTTTCTTTTTGCTCATCTCTAAAATTTTAAGGTTGAGTGAAACCGCCCAGTCAAATATCCGCTCCGCGTTCGCGCCGCGATAGCCGCCGCTTTCGGCGGAAGTCCCTGAAATGGCGAACGACGCTAGTATCGTGCCGTCCGGCGCGCCGCTGACTTCAGAAATCTCAACTTTGCCGTCAAAGCCGGAAGCGGCCTCCTTAAGGCTCTGTCTTACCGCGGCCGCTCCGTCTTCAAGGGCAGGAGTCCCGCCCTTCAGCACTAGCGTCCAGCTTTCCCCGCCCCGCAGACCGGCGGCGATTTGGGCGGGGCTGCCCTGCGCCGCGACGCGGCCTGAATTGAGTATCAAAACCTGCGTGCAGACCGCCTCGACTTCCTGCAAGATGTGGGTGGACAGTATCACGGTTTTGCTCCGGCCAAGTTCCTTTATCAGGGAGCGTATCTCGATTATCTGGTTCGGGTCGAGGCCGGTGGTCGGCTCGTCTAAGATTAGGACAGGCGGGTCGTGGACGATGGCCGCCGCCAGTCCGGCGCGCTGTTTGTAGCCTTTGGAAAGGGTTTCTATGCGCCGGGACGCGATCGCGGCAAGGCCGCACAGTTCAACTGCCGAGTCTATCGCTGCCTTGCGCCGCTCCTTCGGCACGAGGCGGGCGTCGGCGGTAAAGCGCAGGTATTCCGCCACTGTAAGATCCCCGTACAGCGGAACTCCTTCCGGCAGATACCCTGTCAGCCGCTTTACCTCGACGGGATCCTCCATTACCGAAACGCCGCCAACCAGCGCTTCGCCGCCGCTCGGATAGTGGTATCCTGTCAAAATCTTCATAACGGTGGTCTTCCCGGCACCGTTAGGCCCCAGAAACCCAAGAACCTGTCCGGCAGGCAGCGTAAATGTCAGATCTTTTACCGCTTCTACCGCGCCGTAATTTTTAACCAGGTTATTAACTTCGATCACGCGCCTCTCCTTGAAACCGAATGAATAGCAATGGTTGTACCGTCAGTCTATATAAAAGCCGCGAACCGATTCAAGAAGAAAATAAGAAAGCGGCGCTGCCTTAGGCGGGTTGCCGGACGCGCGCTTGTCGTTTTTGTTTGCGTTATTCGCGGCGGGGAGGCTCATTACAGCCGTGAATTCTTTGCTATCTCGCTGATGCGCGGCCCCATTTTTTCTAGGGAAACCTGCTCCATGACGTGGCCAAGTTCGTACGCTACGCGGGGCATGCCGTAGACAACGGCAGAGGCCTCGTCCTGACCGATCGTAAGGCCGCCCTCGCGGTAGATATTGCCAAGCTGCTGGGCGCCGTCCTTCCCCATTCCCGTCATTATCACGCCAAGCGCGCGGTTCGTATAAAGCAACGCTACCGAACCGAACAGCACGTCTGCGGAGGGACGGTGCCCGCTTACCTGCGGCGATTTCGCAAGGTTTACGACGACTTTCGCGCCGATGCGGGAAACCTCAAGATGCCTGTCGCCCTGCGCTATCAGAATGCGACCCGGAATCACCTCGTCGCCTTCTTCAGCTTCTTTTACATCGAGCGGGCAAATTTTGTCAAGGCTGATCGCGAATTCATGTGTAAAGCCTGGCGGCATATGCTGGACAACGAGTACCGGCGTTTTTAGGTCCGGGTCCAGTTTTGAAAAAACGACCCGAAGCGCTTCCGGGCCGCCGGTCGATATGCCGATAGCTACAACTTCGATCTTGCCGGTCTGCCGTATCGGGGTAATTTTTTTCGGAACGGGCGGCGTTCCCAGCCCCAAGTTTATCGAAAAGACGGATTTTGACGCGGCGTTGTCCCCGCCGCCGGTCGCTGTTTGCGCGAGAGCCGCTTGAGTGTCTTGGGTTTTCTTTTTAAAACGGCGGTACCTGCCGCCATAGACCAGCACGAGTTCCGATACCCTGTCTTTTACGGTCGCTATGTCAGTTGATATGGAACCGGACGGCTTCTGTAAAAAGTCGCTCGCGCCAAGCCCCAGCGCCTCCATCGTAATGGCGGCGCCGCTCTCCGCGATGGACGACAGTATTATGACAGGCGTTTGTATCCCGCGCTTCTTGCGCTCGCGCAAGAATTCGATACCGGTCATTTCCGGCATTTCCAAATCAAGCAGGACGCAGTCGGGATTGCATTTCGGGATTTTTTCGAGAGCGAATTTTCCGTTCATCGCGGTATCGGCTACGGACAGGCCCGGCGTGGCCGCGATCATCTTGCTAATCAGGTTGCGCATGAGCGCGGAGTCGTCTACAATCAGTACCGAAATATCATCATCAGCCATATTTTCTCCTTAAGCCTTATATCCGCAAAGCCTTATATCCACTTTTTATAGAGCGTTGTCCACTGCGTCTTGACGAATTCAAACTTTGTATTCATGCCAAAAAGCGATTCCGAATGCCCGATGTAAAGGAACGATTTTGACGTCATCGAATTCCAAAAATGGTTTACTACCGCGGTCTGCGCCGCTTCGTCAAAGTATATAAGCACGTTGCGGCAAAACACTATGTCAAAATTTCTCCACGGCGATATGTTTTTCAAGTTGTGATAATCAAAACGTATAGACGTTTTCAGTCCGTCCTTTATCCTGTAACCGCTTTCATTATGATCAAAATATTTTTTTAGATACGCGTCCGGCACTCCGACAACGCGGGTTTTGTCGTAAAATCCCTCTTTCGCCGTGATCAGCGATTTCAGGCTTAAATCGCTGGCTACTATCTCGTATTTAAAACCGGGCGACAATTTTTCGCTTAGCAGCATGGCAATCGAGTACGGTTCCTCGCCCGTGGAGCATCCCGCGCTCCATATCCTGACGGTAAAATCGCCGGACGGCTTTTTTAACGCCGTCAGTTCTGGCAAAACAAAGCGTTCCAGCGCGTCAAAATGCGGCTGGTTGCGGAAAAACCGCGTAAGATTCGTGGTTATGGCGTCAAGGAATACATTTTTTTCCTCTTTGTTTGCGCTAACCAGGTCAAAATACGCCTTCGGGGTCGCGGCGCCGTTCTGTCGCAGCCGTTCCTTGAGCCGCCCCTCAAGAATAGAGCGGTTGGTCTGCGTAAAATGTATGCCGCTTTCCAAATAAATAAGTTTCCGGTACGCCTCAAATTCCGCGTCCGATAAAAACGCTGTCTCTGCCATTAATCAAGACTATTAAAATTATAAAGACAAGTCAACGGCCGCCGCAATTTCAGGCACGTTCCCGCCCGCCGATAGACAGCAGCAGGCGGCTTACTGTATAAATAAAAAGGGGCAATAGCTTGAACCTTAGCGGAAGGTTGCAAAGAATACGCGAGTTTAACCGGCCCGCCCGCGCCGAAAAACAGGCCTGCGGGCAACAGCCGCGGGAAGAACAGACGCCCGTCCGAAAAATCGGCGGTGCCAAGACGTTGCCCGCTCCGCTGGCCGACAGTTCATTCAAAGAAGAAGGATATTTTACGCTGCGTCGCAAGCTGGCCGTTAATCTGCCGGTGCCGCTCCGCGCGCGCTTCCCAAAGACGCTCGCCGCTCTTGCGCCCGCCTTGGCGGATGCCGGGTTAACGGCGGACGATTTGATATTTTTCGACCTTGAAACGACGGGACTGTCCGGCGGCGCCGGCACGGTGGCGTTTTTGGCGGCTTTCGGACGTTTTTCAGGCGGAAATTACGGCGCTATTGATGTAGACCAGTACCTGTTGCTCGACCATGCCGGCGAGGAGGATTTTTTACGTCTAATAGAGCCGCATTTTTCGCCGCTATCGCAGGACAGACCCGCTGTCATCGTAAGCTATAACGGAAAGAGTTTTGACAGCCAGGTAATCAGGAGCCGTTTTCTTTTCAACGGGATGCCGTCCCCGCCGATCGACCGCCACGCCGACTTGCTGTACGCGGCGCGCTGCCTGTGGAAAAGAAAACTGCCCTCTTGTTCGCAGAGCGAGATTGAACGGAGCGTTCTGGGTATCGACCGGGGGGACGATATACCCGGTTCCCGCGCTCCCGATATATGGTTTTCGTTCCTCAAGACGAACGACGCGGCGGAGCTTGCCGGAGTTTGCCGCCACAACCTCCTCGATATTGC
>JAIRSQ010000030.1 GCA_031255395.1 Spirochaetaceae bacterium
AATCTAAGACATGATTTCATGGCTTGGTTTGCCCCACGGGTTTCATCACCTCCTTTTCCCGTGGGGCTTCTTTTTTTAACAAAAGTGAAATTCGTTATTCGCAGTGGGGGTTTGATGCCCCGCCGCTTGCGGCGTGGCGGCCGGCCCTAAGGCAGGCGCGCGCAAAAACCCGCCGGCAGGCGGCTGGCAACTGGAAAAAATTTGTGGTAAGCTGGGGTATGCGAAAGATAGTTTTGGGGGACGAAGCGCTGGCAGAGGGTGCTCTGGACGCCGGGCTTTTTGCCTGCTACGGGTATCCGGGGACGCCTTCGACCGAGATAATGGAGTACCTTATCGGCAAGGCGGAACGTGAGGGAACGCCCGTAGCGCGGTGGTGTGTCAACGAAAAGACCGCTCTGGAGGGCGCGCTGGGGACTTCCTTTGCGGGACGGCGCGCGCTGGTAACGATGAAGCACGTAGGGCTGAACGTCGCGGCTGACCCGTTCATCAACGGGGCGTTGCTGGGCATTAAAGGCGGTTTGGTTGTCGCTGTCGCCGATGACCCCGGAATGCACAGCTCGCAAAACGAACAGGATTCGCGGTTCTACGCCGATTTCGCGTTACTGCCCTGTTTCGAGCCGCGTAGCCAGCAGGAAGCGTACGACATGACGCGGGAAGCGTTCGCGCTGTCCGAAGAGCGTCATTTGCCCGTGCTCGTGCGGCTCTGTACCCGGCTTTCCCACGCCAGGGCGGTTATCGAGACCGCCGCTCCCGTCCCTAAGGCTCCGCTTGACAGGGTGAAAGACGCTACCGAATGGATGTTGCTACCGGCGTTTGCCCGCAGGAACTATGCCGCCCTGATTGAAAAAAACGCCGCCCTGCTGGAATGGGCGCGGCACCATGGCACGAACAAACTTGAAATCGAGGGCCGCGACCTGTCCTTCGCCGTAATTACTGCCGGTTTGGGCGGCAACTATTACGAGGAAAACTTTGCCGAACTGGCCAAGGCCGCTTCCGAGCGGGGCACTCCGCCGCCGGCCCGCCTGCATATCGGCGTTTACCCGCTCCCAGACGAATCTGTCCGAAAACTTTGCGCCGGAGCGAAAAAACTGCTCGTGATCGAGGAGGGACAGCCGTTCATCGAGGCTAAACTGCGCGGCATTCTGCCATCCGCTGTAGAGATTGACGGCAAACTGAACGGCAGGCTGCCAAGAACTGGCGAGCTTGACCCGGACAATGTGCGTCCAGCGCTAGGTTTGCCGCCCGTTCGCGGGGTGGAATTGAGCGAGACGGCTAAAATAAGACTGCCAGCACGGCCGCCGCAGTTATGCAAAGGCTGTCCGCACGCGGACAGCTACGCCGCTATCAACGCGGCGGTTGACGGTTACCCGCCCGCCGAGCGCGCCGTGCTGTCCGACATCGGCTGTTATTCGCTGGGAGCGTCCCCGCCGTATTCCGCCATCGAGTCGATCGTCTGCATGGGCGCTTCGATAAGCATGGCGCGAGGGGCGGCGGAAGCCGGCATCAAGGCCGCCCTAGCCGTGATTGGCGATTCGACTTTCCTCCATTCCGGAATAACGGCCATCGTTGACGCCGTTTCCTCCAACGCCGCGAGGACGGTCGTCATCCTCGACAATTCCACCGTCGCTATGACCGGCTGTCAGGAAACGGCTCTGCCTTCGTCAAAGCTCGTGCCGATACTGTTGGGGCTGGGCGTGGAAAAGGAACATATTGCGGAACTGGAAACGACGCCCAAAAATATCGAGGCGAACGCGGCGCGGCTTGTCTCGGAGATAGAGTACCGGGGGCTTTCCGTCATAATATTCAAGCGGGAATGTCTTGAAAGCGTCCGCATAAGACGAAAACGCGACAAAGCGCGTCAAGACTGATTTTAGGATTTTAGTATGAAAACAGATATGATTTTAGCGGGAGTGGGCGGGCAGGGAGTGCTGTCGATAGCGGCGGTGATAGCTTTGTCCGCGGTAAAGGCCGGATTCTCAGCCCGTCAGAGCGAAGTGCACGGTATGTCCCAGCGAGGCGGGGCCGTGCTGTCCCATCTGCGGCTCAGCGACGGGGCGATACACTGCGATCTTGTGCCGCGCGGCAGGGCGGACTTGATTGTTTCGATGGAGCCGCTGGAGGCCCTGCGTTACATCGGCTGGCTCTCCTCCGACGGAGCGCTGGTAAGCTCATCCGACCCGATCGTGAACATAGGCGATTATCCGCCTCTCGAAACGGCGCTTAACGCCGTCAAGTCGTTCTCTAAAGCGCGCCTTGTCAACGCGGACGCGCTGGCAAAAGAGGCGGGAAGCGCAAGAGCCGTAAACATGGTAATGGTCGGGGCGGCCTCGCCGTTCCTGCCGTTGGAGCCTGAAACCCTTGAAAGCGCGATAGCGGAACTGTTTGCAAAACGGGACCCGGCGATAAATATCGAAGCGTTCCGGCTTGGCAGACGTGGCGCGGACGCTTAGCATTAGCGGCGGGGAATTTCATTGCGGGAGCGCCTGGTCGCGCGATATGAACGCCTAGATATTTCAGGCGAGCCTAGCTGCGGTAGGCGAGGTAATCGACATAACGCTGAAAGAATTTGCCCTTTGGCGACTCAACTACGCTAAAACCGGCTTCGCTGGCGCAGTTCCCATGCTTTACCCAGCAGAGCTTTACGGCAAGATCGAATTCTCCGATTTTAGCGTCCGCCTCCGGCTTTACATGGAGGGTATAATGTTTGTCATGCTCGGCGTTAATAATAACCGTATGCTCGATACGGCAGCCCGACACGCTTAAATCCTTCAACATAGCCTCTCCAATAAACGCGTCCGCCATGGTCGCCGTTGCAAGAGACTGGTATCTTTTATTAATTCTTCTTTGAAACACTTCCAATAATGATACATTAACGCCCCCAAACGCTCAAGCGCGTTGTCCTGTCAAACAGACGCCGGCGGGTTCACAAAGACGGTTTCTTAGCGTATAATTATAGTCAAAGAAAGAAATTCGGAGGAAATCATGGCCATAATGTACTATGAAAAAGACTGCGATCTGGGGGCGCTGAAGAGCAAGACCATCGCTGTAATCGGCTACGGCTCGCAGGGGCACGCACACGCCTTGAATGCGAAGGAATCGGGACTAAAGGTTGTTGTCGGGCTTTATGAAGGCTCGAAATCGTGGAAAAAGGCGGAGGATGCCGGGCTTACAGTCAAGACGGCTGCCGAGGCTGCGGCACAGGCGGATTTTATCATACTTCTTATCAACGACGAGAAGCAGGCACGTCTGTATAACGAGTCGATAAAGCCCGGGCTAAAGGCGGGCAAGACGCTGGCGTTCGCGCACGGCTTTAATATTCATTTTGGACAAATAACGCCGCCCGCGGACGTGAATGTCGTGATGATAGCCCCCAAAGGGCCGGGGCACACAGTGCGCGAGCAATATAAGGCCGGCGCGGGCGTTCCGTGCCTTATCGCCGTTCATCAGGACGCGACCGGGGACGCTAAACGGCTGGGCCTCGCTTACGCGGCGGCCATCGGCGGGGCGCGCGCCGGAGTTCTGGAGACCACGTTCAAAGAAGAGACGGAGACCGATCTGTTCGGCGAGCAGGCTGTCCTGTGCGGCGGCGTTTCCGCCCTGATGAAGTGCGGCTATGAAGTTCTTGTCGAAGCCGGCTACCAGCCGGAAAGCGCGTATTTCGAAGTGATGCACGAAATGAAGCTGATTATAGACCTTGTGAATAGAGGCGGGCTTTCTTTCATGCGCTATTCGATTTCAGACACCGCCGAATATGGCGATTATATCAGCGGCCCCAAGATAATAACCGCCGAGACAAAGAATTCCATGCGAAAGATTCTAAAAGACATTCAGGACGGCTCTTTCGCGAAAGAATGGATCACGGAAAATCAAGCGAACCGTCCGCGCTTTAACCGGATGCGGGCAATCGAAGCGGCTCATCCGATAGAAAAAGTCGGCAAGGAACTCCGCTCAATGATGCCTTGGCTCGAAAAGCCCTCCGAAACCCGCTAATCTGCCGGCGGCTCTAAAATAGCCGGCATTGAACGCGTTTAAGAAGGTTTACGTTGCGCTGCCTGAAACAGGCGGCGCAAGTTTTTTGCTGTATTACCATATTCCGGGCGTGAACCCGTCCGGCGGCGGCACTAAACTAACCGATTCTCCGGTAAGTTCAAGCGCAAAAAATCCGCATTTGTAGGCGTAGGCCGTAACATCGGGGTCCGCAAAGCCTCCCGCTAACGCTCCCATCAGCCGTTTATTGTTGATTTTAATTTCGGCGGGCGGATATTTCCTTATAAGGGCCATGCGTTCCAGATGCTTGTCCACATAGCTCGTCCTGTCAAGAGCGTCCTTGACTTCCACACCCATCGCGTGGGCGGTATTTGAAAGCAGGATGTCTATATCGGTCAGCACGCGGTTTTTTTCGTTATAAATCGGCACCCGCCTGAAAACCCGCTTCAGGTTGAATCCCTTGAATTTATCGCCGATTCCCGCCCCTATCAGCGTCTCGATAAGCTGTCCCATTGAGTTGTTCAATCCGTCGACATTTCTGGAAAGCCTGTCAAGCCGCTCATCGGTTCTTTTCATTTGCTCGTCAGTTTTCTTCATCTGTTCGTCAGTTTTTTTCTGCTCTTCGGCTGTTTGCTTAATCAACTCCTCGGTTTTTTTCGTTCTTCCGCTGTTTGTCGAATCAACTCCTCAGTTTTCTTTTGCGTCTCGACAATTTCGGCATGTTTTTGGGAGGCTTCCGCGAATAAGCGTTTAATCTTTGCCTCCGATTCCAATATTTCCGCTTTAAGTTTTTCAAGATCAGGTGATTTTCCGGCTTCCGCCATTTGTTCCGCATTCATAGCTGTCCTCCAAGTTAATATTATTTTATTATTGTATCATGCTAACCTTTAAAAAGCAAAACGAAAACCGGTTGGCGGTGTTTTAGCGGGTAAAGAATATGGCAGGTTATGCCGATATTAAAAACAGAGAACTATCATGAGATTCAGTATTCTCCGGTACTCGGCGTTTTTTATACTGCTGGCAGGTGTTTTTCCCGCTGTCGGCGTGCGGGCACAGCTATGGCAGCAGGGCATGAACGAAGGTAATGCCGCAGCGTACGCCCAGATTAACAGAGGAATAGAACTCTATGGCGACGGGCAGTGGGGCAACGCTATAATTCAACTGCGGCGGGCGCAGCAGGAAAACATCGGATACACGGCTCGGGCGGAAGCGCAGTTTTGGATAGCTATGGCCGCGTTTGCGGCAGGCGATTACGAAGAGGCCATCCACGACTTTGACGAGATAGGGCGCATCGACCCCTCTAACATACGTTGCGTCGAGGTCCCGTACCATAAGGGGCGGGCTTATTACTATTTAAAGCGGTACGACGAGGCTATCAAATTGTTTTCCGCTTATATCGAAAGTCTGCGCGTGGACGGTAGATATATAAACGGCGTTAGGGTTGGGAACTGGAACGATGGCGGGCTTTACAGCAACCCGGACGGAGATTATAACAGGAAATCGTCCGCGATTTACTGGATGGGCGAATGTTTTTATTCGCTGGGCGATATGACTCGCGCGGAGGAACTGCTAAACATTGTAATAAAAGAATACCCCAAAAGCCATAAATTTGAACCGGCGATCAACAGGCTCGCATTGATAAAGCAAAAAAAGGTTGAAGGCGCGCTGCTCGACATATTGAAAAGCGCCCCGTCCGCAACGACAGGACAGACGACCGGACAGCCTGAGACCGGAGCATGGACGGAGACTGAACAGCGGAAAACCACAGAAGAAGCCATACTTGAGTATCAAAGGCGTATAACGCCGTACCTTATAAATGAAGCGTACAGGGAACAGAACGGAATCCCCGTTGCCGCGCCGGAAAATCAACCGCCTTATGTATCGCAGGTTCCGCGGCAGAACGTTCAGGAACAGCGTAGTAGCGGGATAACGGACGAAAAAAACAGGGACGCCATTATCCGTCTGCTGGCGATTAAAACAACCGCGTTGGAAATAATGGACAGACTTGTGTCCGCGCTTAACACTTATGAAATAGTCGAGGACAGGTGGTAGCCATGCGGAAAATGTTTTTTGCGGCAGTTTTGCTTTTTACAGCCGCCTTTTCGACCCTAGGTGCGGCGGAATACGCCGACGGGCGCATAAAACTTGTCATAGACGAAAGATTGGGACGGTTCGCGCTGTACTACATGACCGATGTTGAAAACAGGGTATACAAACCCTTGTTTTTGGACAAGGACCTGCGCACCAGTTTTCTTTCAGCGTACATAAACGGCAAAGAACGCAAACTGGGCAGCAGTCCCGAATTCAAAATGATTATACGAGGCGAAAAAAATAAACCTTCGCTCGTTTTCGAATCTGAATTTATGTCTATAGCGGAAGATTTTTCTTTCATAAGAACCGCGAGTTCAGGCGTAAGCAACGGCGTGCGGATCGACGTGCGGATAGAAAGCTGGAACGTGAAAACGGTAGAAATCGGCGCGCGCCTTTTAATTGACACTTTTCTTGGCGAAAAGAACACGCCTGCTTTCAGGACGGATCTGCGGCCTATCGGAGCTGAAACTATTATTGACAAGACGTCGCCCGACCAGTACTGGGTTTCGCGCGGCGACGGCTACGGGCTGATGGGGAGCATATTTGTCGAAGGAACGGACGCTCCCGATTTTTTGCAATTTGCGAACTGGAAACGCATGAACTCGGCGCGCTTTAAGGTCAATTATGTTCAGGGAAGAAATTTTAACGCCACGCCATTTTCGGTAAAAGATTCTGCCGTATGCTATTTTCTTGACATAAAACCGATGAAACGCTGGGAGCGCCGCTCGATGACGGTTTTGCTTGCCGCCGAAGACGACTATGGGTTTGAGGGCGACAAGCTGCCGGACAGTTATGAAGGGGAATATACGCAACTTGTAATTGTTGACGGCGGGGTTCGCGGGGAACCCGTCCGCACGTCCTCCGGAGGTACGGGAGCGGTGTCGGCAAGCAGCAGCGCGGCGGGCGGCGGAGGCGGTGGGTCGTCCTCTGCCACGACGATCGTGCCTTATGCGGCGCAGGCTGCCGCTACGGACGAGCGTTCAAGAATCCGCCGCCCGCTTCTGCCTATTGGGGCTATGCGTGTAGATGTTATGACGCTCCGGGAGTTGATGTACAAGGTTGATGAATATATCTATTCCGGCAATATGCCTAGCGAGGAAGAATTGAAGGCGATGGAAGCGGTCATAGCGAAACTGAAAGCCCGTTACGGCTCCGTGTTCAACACATTTTAACATTATGCGCAAGCTCGTTGTGTTTACCGCGTCAGCCTGCGGATTATGGACGCCGGCTTTCCAGTCGACTCTTACCAGAGCGGCGAAACTTGCGCGAAGAGGCAAATACGAAACCGCCGCGCAGATGCTGGAAAGCGAAGTTTATAATTACCGCGATTCGTTTATGTTTTTTTATCTGCTGGGACTTTGTTCGCTTTACGGCGGCAACTACGGCGGCGCTTATGATTATTTGATGCGGGCGCGCGAAATAAAACCGCGCGAGCCCGCAGTTCTGTTGGCACTGGCAGCCTTGTATGTAAAACGCTCCGATACGCGGCACGCCATAAGCCTTTATCTTGAAGCGCAAAATATTGACAGTAAGAGCCGCATCGCAAAAAACGCGCTAAAGATTCTGCGAAAGTACTCCGGTTCGGATGATCTGAACGCGTGGGTAGAGGCGGGAAAACTGCGAAGCCTGTATCCGCGGTTTCCACGCGAAAAGCGAAAGGGAGCGCTAATCGCCCGAAGCGTTATAGCGGCGGCCTTTGCGGCCGCGGCTATTGCCGTTTTTGTCTTTTTAAAAACCGGTACGTTTACGCCGCCGGCCGCCCGCGAGGGTTTTGCGGAAAGCGTTTTGGTTCAAAGCGAAATCGAAAAGCCGCTGCAAACCGGAGGCGTTTTTCACTTCATGCTTACCGAAAAACAGATACTTTCCGCGTACGAGCTTGCCCGAAAGTTATTTAACGAAGGCCGCGATAACGCGGCTATGATAGAAATAAACCGGATACTCGAATCCAACGCGGCGGAAGGCATAAAAAACAGGGCGCGCGTCATGTCCCGTTATCTTGAACCCCCAAGTTTCGAGACCATGAAGCAAGCCGCATCGGACAATATAAAATACGCGGACGCGGCGAAAGATCCGCTTTTATATCGCGACTGTTACGCTATTTGGAGCGGCATGGCGGCGAACATCGTAAATGAGCGGACAGAAACATCGTTTGACTTTTTAGTCGGCTATGACGGGCGGCGCGTCGTGGAAGGCGTTGTAAGGGTAGTCCTGCCGTTTGCCGCCTCTGTCAGTCCAGATTATCCCCTTGAAGTTCTGGGAAAAATCCTGCCTGTAAACTCAGGCGAAGCGATGGAATTTGAAGGAATAACGATACATCAGCACCTAGTCCGTCAGTAGCCTGCGGACGCGCTTAGGTTTTGCAGTTTATACAATGCCGGAATATTGAGACCGCTTGCGCCGGAAACAGCGAATCCGGCGGCCCTTTCTTGAAACTCTACGCCCACAGATACATCCGGCGGTACTGAAAGCCCGTGAACCATGTGCCTACGGCCAGCAGAACTGCGCCTGGAAGGAGCATTTGCCATGTGTCGGCGGCCAGCAACAACGCCCGTCCTGCGACCGCTGCCAATATTCCCGGCGCGATTAAGTAGTATTCACGGTTGCCTCGCGTGTACGCGCCGAATACAAAACAGTACATGGCCAGCAGAACTATGGCAATGTTCACGTTTTTGAATACGGCGGAAAATCCTGTAACTAAAAAAAGGGTAGTATCAAAATTAAATGTGTCTATCGGCATACGAAAGGCGAAAAGCATCGCGGCGGCGCCCGCCGTAAAAACGACGGTCTCTTCCTGCCGCGTCTTGAAACCCGACGCGTGCAACGCCGCGGCGAATAAGGCGAACAGGCCGTAAAATCTGCCGAAAATTATCAATCGGGACGCTATTACCGTAATATAGCCAGACAAATTCAGCGCGGTTTTAAGCGGAATGGCGATACGCATTATCTCGAATGTGAGCGAGAACAAAAAGATGCCCAAGAGCCGCATCTCTACGGACTGGGTTCTTTCAAAGAAGTAGAATAAAAATATTTGGGCGACAAACGCGAATAGCACGGCAATGCCTACGGCGAATAACACCGCGTAGGGTGCGGGAGACGGCAATAGCCGGCTGATAAAAGCCGGAATGTTTCTAATCACTGTCGCGGAAACCAGATCCGGATAAAGCGGAAAAATCTCTGTCGCGGAAACCGCAAACGCGACAAGCGCCAAAAACGAAACGGCAATGCCCGCTTTCAGCAGAATTATATGTTTAGATATTGCCATAACTGAACAGTACGCCTAAATCGCAAAATTTCCTAGCGCCTGCCCGCGGATTTGCGCTTCTCCGCGAAAGAGCGTCGCGAAAAATTTCTTTACAATGGCCCTTGTTTCCAGACGGGTTCGCCGTCAACGCGGCCCTGGAAAAGGCAGTGGCGGGTAAAGCCGGTTTCCAATAGAAGACGGCGGGCTTCGCCGTAGAAGCCGTCGATATGTTCCGGCCTGTGGGCATCCGAATTGATTGTGACGGGGACACCTCTCCGTTGGAGCAGTCGCAGGATTTGCGTGGACGGGTAAGGCTCGGTTGCCGCGTAGCGGGTCATCGCGCCGGTATTTATTTCGGTAACAATTCCGCTTTCGGCGATCAGGCAGGCTATCCGCTCTACGCGTTTTACATAATGGCTGTCGTTTTGGGAAAACCACCTGTCGCCGTTGTTGTTTTTTTTGACAATATCGGCATGGCCGACAATGTCAAAGCCGCCTTTGCCCAGCATAAGTTCCATGCAGTCCCAGTAACGGTCGGCAAGAGCCATCGCGTCTCCGCCGAAATCGTTGTTTACCAGCGCTTCGAATTCGTCGGAGGAACAGTCGACCGTGCCCGACGGGGTAACATAGTGAACCGAGCCGATAAGGTAATCCAGACCCAATTTATCGCGATTAAAATCAGCGGCGCAGACGGCGTTTTCGATAAAGTCGA
>JAIRSQ010000045.1 GCA_031255395.1 Spirochaetaceae bacterium
TTTTTATGTAAGAAAGGTATTATCCAGCCGTAGAATGAACCTATCGCTGTGCCGGTCAATACATCCGTTAGAAAATGACTACCCGAAATTATTCTCATTGATGCTATTCCGGTGGCAAGCGTATAAGCTCCGAATATACGCGCGAAGTGCGGTTTTGCTTTAAATTTGGGGATTTTTTTACGGAAATATGACAGGTATCACAAAATGAGGGCTGTTGAGGCTTCCGGGGGAGGCCGGCATTGCGAGCATAGGGAAGCAATCCAGTGGCGAGGGGGCTGACGAGGCCGTCCCTGGGCTGGATTGCTTCGCTGACGCTCGCAATGACGAGGGCTTAGCCAGCCCTCCCGCCTTCACTCATTCACAAGTATACTCCCCGGACGACTCCACAGCTTCCCAGATTATCTCTTATCTATTATTTCTTATCTAAATCCGCGCAAGGGATTGCAGCGGAAATCCCGCAAGCCGACCGCAGGGAGGCTGAGGAATTGAAGCCCGACCCCGTGCTTGCGCGGGGTTGCGCCCAAAAACCGAAACGGTAAACAAGACCTCAAACAAAACTTCGCTATCAGCCGCGTATGCCTGACGCCCTTTTCGGACTAAACGCCAAGCGTAAAACACGCTGGCGGGCGCGGAGCGGCTTTAAAACCCGCTGGTGGGCTGGCGGGCTGGTGGGTTGAAAACGGATGGCAAACTGATTATGATGTAAAAATAGATTTAAGGCTTGCCCTTTATATAACCCAAAATGGAGGAGACGCTCTATGCCGGAAGCATTGGCAGACAAACGGTTGATAGGTGTGGTTGTTCCGCTAGGCGCGTTACGCGGCGAGGCGGGCTCGGTCATCGGGGAATTTCCTGACCTCGTCGAGTTTGCTAGACTTTGCAAAAAGATGAACGTGGGATTGATACAGATTCTGCCGGTGAATGACACCGGCTTCGACAGCTCCCCATACAGCGCGTTGAGCGCCTTCGCTCTGAACCCCATATATTTGCGGATAGCCGACCTCAAAGAGGCATCACAGTATAAAAAAAAGTGGGACGAGGTTTGCGCCGAATTCGGGAGCGAACCCCGCTTCTCGTACTACAAGATAGTATTGGCAAAACTTGAACTATTGCACCGTATCTTCAACGACAACGTGAACGAAATAGAACGCGACGCGATGATAGATATATGGACACAAAAGAACGACTGGGTAAAGACTTACGCGATTTTCCGGCGGCTAAAAGAGGAAAACGGCGGAAAAAGCTGGAAAGAATGGAATTCCTTTCAGAAAATCAACGCGAAGGATGTCGAAACGCTCTGGAACAATCCGGAGCATAAACGGGAACATCTGTTTTGGGTCTGGCTTCAGATGAATCTTGACAGCCAGTTCAAGGCGGCAGCGGATGAGGTTGCATCTCTGGGCATCGCACTGAAAGGCGACATCCCGATAATGATGAACATGGACAGTTGCGACGTGTGGGCGCATCCCGAATACTTTTATATCAAGTTTTCGGCGGGAGCGCCGCCCGATATGTACAGCAACGAAGGGCAAAACTGGGGGTTTCCAATATACAACTGGACGGCGCAGGCAAAACACGGCTATTCGTGGTGGCGTTCCCGCATAAAAATCGCCGAAAAGTATTACAAGGCATTACGGATTGACCATATCCTGGGCTTTTTTAGGATTTGGGCTGTGAGCAGACGCTATAATTCAGCGGCTATGGGACGTTTTGTACCGTTTGTTCCGATAAAAAAACAGGAATTGATGGCGCTCGGCTTTGACGAGAATCGGATTCACTGGATCACAACGCCGCATATCCCGACCTACGAAGTCTGGCACGCGATAAAACAGGGCGGCGGCTCGGACAATGACGCCCGCCACGTTTTCACCCGCGTGCTGGAACGCATAGGTAACGAGGACCTGTGGCTCTTCAAGAAGGCGGTAAAAAGCGACATCGACATCGAGGCGATCAATATCCATCCTGCGGCCAAGGCCTACCTAAAAAAAGAAATGACAAACCGGATTTTACAGGAATACGACAAAGAAACTTACTCGGTTTTCTGGAATTACCGCAATTCCCGCCAGTACGCGACACTTTCAGAAAAAGAACGCGGAAAGATAGACGGACTTTTGGAAGTAAAAGACAGACTTTCAGAGATAAAATGGGAAACCGGAGCCGAAAAACTTCTTTCCGCATTGATGCAGGACTCTTCCCTGACTATCTGCGCCGAAGATTTGGGAGTTCAAATTGAATGTGTACCCCGCTCACTCAAAAAATTTGGGATTTTGTCGCTAAAGGTTGTAAGATGGGAGCGCAAATGGAACGAGGCGAGCAATCCTTACGTCCCATACAGCGATTACCCGGAGCTTTCGGTCTGCACAACATCGGTTCACGACAGTTCGACCTTGCGGGAATGGTGGAATTACGAGGCGGATCAGAGTGCGTTTGCCGCATTCAATGGAGCACCCTCGCTGCCCAAAAGTTACAACCCGGGGACGGCGCGAGTATTCCTGCGTCAGGCAGCGTCCGCCGGTTCGCGTTTGCGGATTTTCCCGCTGATAGACCTGCTTCACCTTACACCACGCTGGTATGCCACAGATCCCATGTCGGAGCGCATAAACGTGCCGGGCACATACAACGAATTCAACTGGACATGGCGGATTCCGGCGACCATAGCCGAAATCGCGGCGGACGGCGAGTTTGTTAAGGCCGTAAAAGAGCTTGCAGCGGGAACATGATACTGTTCTGCCTGCTATGGATACCCGTTTTCTTATGTTTTTGGCTCACGATAAGGCCGAAAAACAGCAATTCCGGGGCGTTTTGCGCGCTAATTTTTGGCGCGGTTATCGCTGG
>JAIRSQ010000080.1 GCA_031255395.1 Spirochaetaceae bacterium
TCCTTTTGATCACCTGTAAGGGTTTGCCAGTAAAGGTCATTTATACTACATTCGTTGTTGACATACTGACAAATTGAAATCGTCCGCTGTTGTCCGTCGAGGACTTCATAGGCATCACCTTTTTTACCCAATTCATGACGTTCAAGGGAAAGTTTTTGCGAACTTTATCAATAACGGCCTCCATTTACTTGTCCATATAGACAAATTCGCGCTGGTATTTTGGGCGGATATTCAGTCTGCCGCCGTAACCGTACACGCCTTCTTCCATATTGTCAACATAACCGTTTATAAGATCTTTTATCAAAATTTCGTACAGCTCAATTTTCATTTTTCCCTCTCTGTTTGATAAAAACACGAGCATAGGTATTTTTACCGTTTATCAATAGTCTTGCGTCCTTGATTTCTTTATGTTTAGGCAATCCTACTATGTCTGCATTATAACCGGGGCTTGCCGACATTCCCAGAATCTCAAACTGCTCCGAATTATATTTATCTAAAAAGTTTATTTGAATATTTATTTAGTGGAATTTTGAATAAAAAAATAAAAGAACTTGCTTACCCGCGGGTCATCACAGTTGTAAAGAATGGTTTTCCCCTCAAAATAATGCTTATAACATTTCAGTTCTTTATCTATGTCGGTGAGATGTGTATAAAAATTCGTCATTCTTTATTCTTTTTGCGTCATGTAAATCTTTATTCGCCATATCAAAGCCTCTTTCCTTTGTCTTACTTGAAGATAGCATATTCCTTATTAAAACAAATAGTCAAGGTGTGTTAGAATGTCCTATCTTGACGGATAGCAGACTTTTACCTGAAATATTTAGCGGTTTTGGGCGTTACCAAATACTGCTAATGCCCCATAGGCGTGTCTTCTTCCTCTCACATTTCCCCCTGTTTGTACAGATACCGGACAAAACGCGACACTAAGACTTAGGCGGAAGCAAAAAGCTCGCTAATTGTGAGACGTTAGCCTCCTGAACAGACATCCGTGCTCGCAATGATGTGGGATTAAGCTGCGCAAGGGATTGAAGCGGAATTTGCGAAGCGTAGCAACGCGGAGCAAAGCAAATTAGAGCGGAAAGCCATGTCGCCAGCGAACGGGCGGTGCAAGCCAGACGGACGTTGGCGATGCGCCCATAATACAAATGAGCAATGATGAATGAGTAATGAGCGATTAGAAAGATTACAGTCGCGTATGCCGATCGCCATTTTCGGACATGAGGGCAGAATCCGAAACGTGCCTTCGGTACGCTACCGCGGAGCGGATGAGGAATCCGCTGGCTGGCGCGGAGCGGTTTTAAACCCGCTAGTGGGCGCTGGCGGGGCTCGTGACATAGACAATATACGGCAAAAATGCCATTATTGGGCATGGATTCAGACGAATTTGGCGAGGTGCAGGCGCCAATCGAAGATTTGCGGATAACAGCGTCGCTGGCGAGGCTCAATGTCGACGAGGCGGAGTTGCAGGCCGCGTTTCCGGCTTTTCGCGAGGTGTTGTCGTACTTTGCCGCGATGCAGGCGGCGGATGATGACAAAAAGGCGTTTCCGGACGGCCTTTCGGGGCTTTCATTCGCCGGTGCGGATGCGGTGGAATCGCCGTGGTTCAGGGCGGATGCGGCTGTGGAGCCGGAATTGGCGCTCCCTGAGGCAGGCGAGGCGATGCTGGACAATTCCGGCGAGCGGGACAGTCATTTTATCGTTGTCCCCAACGTTTTATAATGTAAATTTGTGTTAAATCGAGGAAGTTATGACGCTGCCTGACGGCTACGACGCATATTTTAAAGACTGGGAAGAAAAAATCGGCGCGTTCATCGAATTCGCGCCTGAAAAGGCGGGGGAGGGAGCAAAAACCGCTCCCGCACAGCGCGGCCCGCTGTGCGGCCTTCCGTTCGCGGTCAAGGACAACATCGCGGTAAAAGGCTTTTCGTTAAGCTGTGGCTCGAAACTGCTGGCAAATCTGACAGTGCCCTACACGGCGACCGCCGTAAAGAAGCTGGAAGAGGCAGGCGCCGCCGTGGTCGGCAAGACCAACCTTGACGAGTTTGGCATGGGTTCCTCGACCGATAACTCCGGTATAAAGCTGACGAACAATCCGTGGGACGCAAGCCGTGTGGCAGGCGGCTCGTCGGGCGGGTCTGCGGCGGCGGTCGCGGCGGGACTCGTGCCGTTCGCGCTCGGCTCTGACACGGGCGGCTCAGTCAGGCAGCCGGCCTCGTTTTGCGGCGTTGTCGGCCTAAAACCGACTTGGGGTGCGGTCTCGCGCTTCGGTCTTGTGGCTTACGCATCGAGCCTTGACACCGTGGGAGTCCTCGCGGACGGGATAAGCAGGTGCCGCGCCGTGTTCGACCGCATAAAAGGAGCGGACCCGCTTGACCAGACGAGCCGGAACGCGCCGGAAGCGTCCACGCCGCCGTCAAACGTGATCGGCGTACTGTCGCCGTCCGCTGTGGCCCGCGCCATAGCGGACGATCTTTCGGGCGAGGCGGCAAGGCGGCTTTCCGCCGGGGCTGTCCTGGAGCCGGAA
>JAIRSQ010000113.1 GCA_031255395.1 Spirochaetaceae bacterium
GCCTCGCGGAAAACCTTCAGCGACGCGGACATCGAACAGGCGGTCGGGATGATAGCCGCTTCCAAGTATCCGTTCATCTATGCGGGCGGCGGCGTTATAGCTTCCGATGCGGGACGCGAACTAAGGGCCTTCGCCGAGCGCATAAAAGCGCCAGTCGCGCTTACGTTGATGGCACTTGGCGCACTCGACAGCGGCCATCCGCTATGCACCGGCATGATAGGGATGCACGGAACGGTCGCTTCGAATAAGGCCGCGCAGAAAGCCGATCTGCTGATAACTGTTGGAGCCAGGTTTTCTGACCGCGTTACGAGCCGCGCCGATGTCTTTGCTCAAAACGCCAAAATACTCCAGTTCGACATAGACCCGGCCGAGGTGAACAAGAACATCCAAACCGATTTTGCGATTACCGGCAACATCAAAGCCATATTACAAAAACTGCTGGAAAAACTGCCGCGGCGCGATCCAAACGCTTCGGGCTGGCATGATGAGGTCGCGCTCTGGAAGACCGAGGTTCCCGCCGCCCACCGCCGCAAAACTAGCCTGCACCCTCGCTTCGTCATTGAGGAGACGGGGAAGAGGCTGGGCGGCGAGGCTATCGCCGTGACGGATGTGGGCCAGCATCAGATTTGGACGGCGCAGTTCTATCCACACAGCAGGCCGAGGGCGTTTTTGAGTTCCGGCGGGCTTGGGACGATGGGTTTTGGGCTTGGCGCGGCTCTGGGCGCGAAGATTGCCAACCCGGGCTGTCCCGTGGTTCTTTTTACAGGAGACGGCTCGTTCCGCATGAACTGCAGCGAGCTTGCGACATTTGCGGCCTACGGAATCCCCGTTCTGGTCGTCGTTTTGAACAACGGGACACTCGGCATGGTGCGGCAGTGGCAGACCCTATTTTACGAAAAACACTATTCCGAAACGACTCTCGACAGGCCGCCCGACTTCGTCAAGCTGGCAGACGCCTACGGCCTGCCCGCATACCGTGCCTCGGACGAAAAGGGCTTTTTGGACGCGCTGAACAAGGCGTTGGAACACAACGCGGCGGGCAAGACAGCGCTGATCGAAGCGGTTATTGACATAGACGAGATGGTCATGCCGATGGTGCCGGGCGGCAAACCAATAGACGAACAGATTCTGGAATGAAATTCGAGGCTGTTCAAAAACCGCGCTCTAAACGCGCTGTTTTTGAACAGCCTCATTCTACTGCTATTAAAAATTTCCGAAACGCGGGTAACTGTACATGACCGCCACCGCTTCACATAATTAATGGCATGAGCGGAAAGCGGACAATACTGATAGTAGATGACGAGGCAAAAATAGCCGAGTTGTTAAAATCGTATCTCGAGGCGGCAGGATACTGCGCGTTGTGCGCTGCAAACGGGGCCGAAGGGCTTACGCTTTTCGGCAACCATGACGGGTCGCCCGGAACTGGGCGGGCAATCTCACTGATACTCCTCGATCTGATGCTGCCCGATTTTTCAGGCGAGGATTTTTGCCGTAAGATCAGGCAGGTGTCCAGCGTGCCGATCATCATGGTAACGGCAAAAATTGATGAAGAAAGTATAATTCGCGGACTGAATATCGGCGCGGACGATTATGTGTGCAAACCGTTCAGTCCGCGCCAACTGACAGCGCGGGTAGGCGCCGTCATCCGGCGGAGCGGAACGGCGGCAAAGACAGGCGAGGCCTGTCTTTCTTACGGCGGCTTGACTTTGGATACCGAAAACCGCGCCGTGAGCCTGAACGGAGAAAAAATCGCCGTTACCCGCGACGAATACAAAATCCTTGCCCTGTTGATGTCGCGGAAAGCGAAAATTTTTACCCGCGACGAAATACTGGACGCCGTTAAAGGCGACGATTACTGCGGCTTTGACCGTTCAATCGACAGCCATATAAAACGGCTGCGGGCCAAGCTCAACGACGCCCCCGGATCGCCCAAATACATAACCACCGTCTATGGAATCGGCTATCGGTTCGGGGAGACATAAGAGGACTCAGTAACAGGCGTGAATTTTAGCATCAGTCTGAAAAACCGGCTTTCCCTTACCTACGCGCTGTTTACAGGAGTTGCGCTAGGACTCTTAGCGCTGGTGATCAATCTGTTTACCGGCATGATATTCAACACGCTAGTCAAAGAAAACATCCGCGTAAAAAGCGGGGAAATCGTCAGCGCTATAACCAACCTGTACAACCCGATGACGCGGAGTTTCAACTACGCCGCGGTAGAGGCGTTAGGGATGTACTTCGTTCACGAAGGTTATATCGTAAGCGTTGAAAACAGGCTGGGAGAAACTGTATGGGACGCCCGCTCGTGTGACATGGAGCAGTGCAAATCGGTGATCGGCGCGATAACATCCCGTATGGAACAGCGTAGCGTGAACGGCGGGATGAAAACGGAACGCCGCGAGATACGGTATAGAGGCAGAATAGCAGGTGCCGTTATCATCGAAAGTTACGGCCCGTTTTTTTACAGCGAAACGGAAACAAAGTTTCTTATGTCCGTAAACAGGATACTCCTGTTATCCGGAGCCGTTCTAACGCTGCTGAGCGTGGCGGTTTCCATAGCGCTTTCCGGAGCGATCGCCAGCCCTGTCAACAGGGCTGGCGAAGCTGCCCGCAAACTGGCTCATATCCGCGCTGCCGGCGAAGGCAACGAAAGCGCTGTCATGATTCGGGACAACTACAGAACGCGGGAGTTGGCGGAGCTTTCAAGCTCGATCAATTATCTCGCTTCCGAACTGGAGGAAGCGGAACGCCGCCAAAAGAGGCTTGGCGCGGATATCGCGCACGAGTTACGCACGCCGCTTGCCTGCCTGCAAGGAACTGTCGAAGCGATGATAGACGGCGT
>JAIRSQ010000208.1 GCA_031255395.1 Spirochaetaceae bacterium
AGGCGGACGCGCAGATTCCCGAAGTGATGGCCGCCTCGATACTGGCAAAGACGACGCGGGACGCGCTGATGTGCGACTTTGCCGCGATGTTCCCCGCCTACGGCTACGAAAAGCACAAAGGCTACCCGACGAGGGCGCACATCGCGGCGATAAAAGAATTCGGGCCGTCCCCAATCCAGCGGTTGACGTTCAATTACGATAGAAAATAGAAATACGAGGTGAAAAATGGCTGAATACTACCGTCCCAGTTGGGACGAATACTTCATGGAGGTGTGCGACGCGATAGCACGGCGGGCTACCTGCGACAGGGGGCGCTCCGGCGCGGTGATAGCCCGCGATAACCAGCTACTGGTAACGGGCTATGTCGGTGCTCCGAAAGGGCTGCCGCACTGCGACGAGGTCGGGCACCAGTTAAAGCAGATGATTCACGAGAACGGCAGCGTTACAACCCATTGCGTCCGCACCGTCCACGCCGAGCAGAACGCGATATGTCAGGCGGCAAAACGCGGCATCGCCATCGACGGCGGCACACTGTACTGCCGCATGACCCCATGCCGCACCTGCGCCATGCTGATCATCAACTCCGGCATCGTGCGCGTTGTCTGCCAGCGCCGCTATCACGATGCCGCCGACTCGGACGCGATGTTCAAAGATGCGGACATCCTGCTCGAATACGTCCACGACGAACTGCAAGAATACGACAAACAGTAGCCCCGCCACCCACCAGTGCCCACCAGTGGGTTTAAAAGCCGCTCCGCGCCCGCCAGCGGGTTCCCTCCCCTGCCTTTACTCCGAAAAGGGCGTTAGGCATACGCGGCTGATGACAGCGCTTTATCTCTTAATTTCTTATCCCTTATCGTTTGTCGCTTGCATCCGTTATATTGATGTTATGAAAACGAGCGGCGTATACCTTGGGGATGGCGTATGACGGCGGCGGATCTGTTTACGCCGGAATTGCTGGCGCGGATAGGAGTGGTGCGGCAGGACGGAAACAGTAAGATTCCCGTTGTATCTTTGGAATACGATTCGCGGGCGGTTATGTCGGGAAGCCTGTACTTCGCGTTGCCGGGACTCCACGCGGACGGGCATGATTTTATCAAGGACGCGATAGCGAACGGCGCGACGGCAATCGTCTGTCAAAACGACATCGGCGCTCGCGGCGGCGTTTTTTATTTGCGGGTAAAAGATTCCCGTTTCGCGATGTCAGCCGTGGCGGACGCTTTCTACCGCTTGCCGTCAAGCCGTATGGCGGTCGTCGGAGTAACCGGAACAGAAGGCAAAAGCACCGTCGTCTGCCTTATTTTTCAACTGTTAAGGCTTGCCGGAAAGAAGGCGGGCTTCATTTCGACCGTGCAGTACAGCGTTGACGGCATGGAACGGTGGAACCCGGAACACCAGACAACGCCGGAAGCGCCTGTTATACACAGACGGCTTGCTGAAATGCTGGAAAACGGCTGCGCCTACGCTGTACTGGAGGCAAGCTCGCACGGTCTTTCGCCCCGCACGAACAGGCTGGGCGACGTGCGGTTTGACGCCGGCGTGATGACCAACGTTACGCACGAACATCTTGAATTTCATGGGACCTGGGAACAGTACCGGCACGACAAGGCAAACCTGTTTCGCTCCCTCGAAAGTAACGTCAAACACAGCCCTTTCGCGCCGTTTGGCGTAGTCAACGCGGACGATCCGAGCGCAGACTACTTTGCCGCCTGCACAAAACGCAGGACATATTCTTATTCTGCCCGTGCCGGCGACGCGAACCTGGCCGTAACGCGGCTTGAAGCTGGCGCGTCCGGCAACGTCTACGACGTGTATTACAAGGCCGGCAACAGGACGTTTCATATTGAGGATAGGCTGCCCGGCGCGTTTAACGCGGGTAACGCGCTCGCGAGCCTCCTGTGCGTGTCGAACATGCTCGAAACGCCTGTAACTGAATTTTTGCCGCTCGTGCCCGAACTGAAGCCCGTGCGCGGCAGGATGACGGCGGTACGTAAGGGGCAGCCCTTCGAGGTTCTTGTGGATTATGCCCACACGCCGTCCTCTTTCGAGACGATATTTCCGCCGCTACGCGAGCGCGCGAGCGGGCAGGGCGGGCGCGTCATAAGCCTGTTCGGTTCCGCCGGCGAGCGGGACACGCAAAAAAGAGCGCTGCAAGGCCGTATCGCGGCGCGCTATTCCGACATGATTTTTTTGTGCGACGAGGACCCCCGCGGCGAGCCGCCCTCCGCTATTCTGGAAGAAATAGCGGAGGGCGCGCTTTCTGAGCGTGACTGTTTTCCGCGAGGCGGCTTTAAGCGCGGCGCAAACCTTTTCCTAATTCCAGACCGCCCCAAGGCGATACGCGCCGCTTTCTCCAAGGCGGCGGCAGGCGACCTAGTGCTGCTACTGGGCAAGGGCCACGAAAACTCCATCATTTATTCCGGCTACAAGATTGACTATGACGAGATCGCCGAAGCCGAAAATGCCCTCGACGAGTTGAACCAAAGCGACGGTTTTTAGTTGTATGTCTTTCGCCGTTCCGCTATGCCGGCTATGTTGTTAAAGCGCAGCGCGTCGCCGTTATCAAGAATGACCTTGCCGGAAAAAAAGCCGAAAAACTGGCGTGAGCGCAACAAATGGAACAAGAAATTGTTCTGATACGAATTTTGCCGCACCGGAACAAACGTCATTTCAAGGCGGTTGTCGTTGCTGGTAAAACGCCACGGAGAAAGCCAGTTCGCCGGCGATATTCTAAACGTTACCTGGTCCAGCTTATGCAAAATACCGTCCGCAAAAAAAGCGTTTTCCGTGCCGGCGGCGGAATCGGCGGAGCAGTAGCCGACATTAAAACCTATCTGCTGTCCGCGGTGCATCCCGCAGGCCGCGGCCCAGTAGCGTATGTCTTTTTTTGGACGAGCCGTACGCGTCCATTCATAAATTCCCCAAGACCTGCCCCGGTTAAACAGCAGGGGCGTGTTTTCAAACTGCATAACGCCTTCGACAGCGTACCACGGCGAGCAGCGTATCAGTTGAAAACTGTCTTTTTGCCTGCGCCACGGAGAAAGAGTCGCTATTGACTGCGAACCGCCTTGCGCCGTCAAAACCACCTCGCCTCGCAGCCTGTTGCCGCGGTTAATCCTAGGCGCGTCAACCTTGATTATCCTGCCCCCGTCCTCAACGCAGATGAATTCCATCAGGTTGTCATTAACCGTTTTCTTTATAACGGTGTTTTCGCTTTGATTCGGCAGTTCGAGCGTGCCCATCGGGAGCAGGCATTTTTCAAATTTGCCGGAAATTTTTTTGTCTAGGAACGATACCGCGCTTATAGAAATATGCCCGAATATGCCGGTATCCCATATCTCAAACGCGAATAAATGGGTCGGCGAAAAAATAACATAGCGTTCGGACTCGGAAATCAAACGGCGGGGAGTCCATAACAGGGAGCGGTCATAGTGAAAAAACGGCCCGCGCGCCCAGCCAAAATTACAAAGATCCCCCAATTCGTTAAAAATGGACACGGGAGCCGTTATTTCGGTCTGAGTCATTGCCGGTAAAATATTAGCGTAAGGCGCAAGTTATTCAGCGTCCCAGCTTGCCTTCGGTTTTTTCCATAAACTTCTTGTTGTCGATAATAAACCTTTCGTGCAGTCCTTCTCCGATCAGTTCCTTGTCGTCCCGCGCTCGCGTCTCGAAAGACAGCTTTCTGCCGTCAACGCCGGTAAGAACGGCCTCCGCCAGTATGTTCGCGCCTATGGGACTGGACGCCGTGTGCCTTATGTTAAGGCTTGTACCCACAGTGGAACATCCAGGCGGCAGAAACGGCGCCGCCGCCAGCACGGACGCCTTTTCCATCAGCGCTATCATCGCCGGCGTGGAATAGACATCAAGGGCGCCGCTCCCGTAAACGCTGGCCGTGTTTTGCTTGTTCACGACTTCCCGCGCCTCGCCGCGCAGTCCCGCCTTCAGCTCCGGCGAAATTTCAATCTTTGTGCCCATGTTAGACCCTCCGGTTTAATTTTACGCAAAACTTTTCTTTTGGACAGCGCTGTCGCGGACGGACGCCGTTTGCGCAGCGATAACGCGACAGGGGCGAGGACTTTCAAACTTGCCGGCCGGTCGCGCCGCAGAACTGACGCTGCCGCGACATCTAAAAACTTAAATTTTTAGATGTCCCTGCCGATACAGCCGTAAGGAGTCTGTCATGAAAAAAGGATACGAACAAACTTACGAATGGGTGATAAAATTACTGCAAGACTGCGATTTTGAAGAAAGCTCTAAACGGCTTGGGCTTGCGTTGGTTTCGGATGACAAAATAGCGGTCAATTTTCTTGGAAGAAAGCACATCGTCGCGAAAGACGGCATCGAGCTTGCGGAAAATCCCATTGGCTGGTCATACAAAGCGAAAGAAAATGAATACAACCTAAAAAGCGTTTTAGGATACTATGTTTTATCGGAGGCGGACGCTGAGCCGCTTAACGATTTTTGCCCGTTTGCCCACTTTTCCAGCGGCATATTCGACAAGCACGGCGATGATTATGCGAACAGCCCCCTTACAAAGGCGTACGGAAACGATTACGGCAAGTTCCGCGATGCGGCGGAAAAACTTGGCATGGAGTTTGAAAAAGAAAAATCGCCCGGGCAGTATGTATGGAGGTACTGCCTGTTGCCCAGAATCCCCGTAAAACTGGTGTATTATGAAGGCGATGACGAATATCCGTCAAAAATACAGACACTGTACGATAAAACGGCGATACGTTATTACAAGTTCGAACCGCTGGCGGTTCTGCACGGCTGTTTCACGGGCGGGCTTGCCGCAATAGGGGAGGTTTTGCGGGGCCCCGCGGCGGGCGCTATATGAAATACATATAGTTTTCTTTGTTGTCGACTGTGCCGACCAACGACGCTAAAGTTTCGCTGTCTATGATTTCGGCGATGCGCCTGTTTAGCGGTTCGAATACGACGCGCCAAACGCAGCGCTGAAATTTTCCGCAGCCCGGAGGGGGCGGTTCCGCTATCAGCATATCGCCCTCAAGCGCGCGCAGCGCGTCTCCGACTTTTATATCTTCTACGGGTTTCGCGAGAGCGTAGCCGCCGGACGCTCCCTTTATAGACCGAATATAGCCCGCCCGCCTCAAAATGATAGCCACCTGTTCCAGGTAGCGTGCCGATATTGCCTGCCTTTCCGCAGCGCTTATCAGCGTTACATGGTCGCAGTGCCTGTTTTCCGCCAGATCGATCAACAGACGGATGCCGTAACGCCCGCGTTTGGAAATTTTCATATCACATACTCCTGATAGCCGTACGTATTATAGTCTTTCGCCAGATCGGACAGCTTTACGGAATCGATAAAGCGGCGAATCCCGTTGTACAGGTTTTGCCATGTGTGCCGGTTCAAACAGTTTGCCTCCGCCGGGCAATATTTCGCGTCGACGCATTCCGTAGGCTTAAGGTCGCCTTCGACCGAGCGCAGGATGTCCCCCGCGCTTATTTTATCCGCGCTTTTTCCGAGCGTATAACCGCCGTTCGGCCCGCGAATGCCGGTGATAAGCCCGTTTTTACGCAGGTGTATGAACAACTGCTCAAGATACCCCTCTGAAATGCCCGTATTTTTTGATATGTCTTTCGTGCTTGCATACTCGCCTTCGGGCAGTATGGCAATACAAAGCATGGCTTGCAGCGAATAACTGCCCTTAGTGGAAATTCTCATCGTCTTACTCCTTTTAGCGTGACGCCGCCATTCGCGAAAGCGGAAGTCCGCCATAATCTTTATATAAAACAATATCCCTATAAAAACTATAGGAAAAATTTATATGAAATACAAGGAGTTTGCTCGATTGCAAATTCGGAATATTTATAAAATGAGGAAGTCGCGGACTTACGGAACAAGTCCGACCACTCGCCACAGCCCGCGCTAGCGCGGGCTGCAGTTGCCCCTCTGCGTGGGGCACATCCTCGCAACGCCCTCGCTTTGCCGTACCGCGTGTCCGGTGTGCCGGCGGCGGAGCCGTCTCTCCCTATCGTGCGAGGAGCGCTCGCTCTATTTCGTCGATTAAGGCATCCGGCGTGGACGTGCCGGCGGACAGGCCCGCCGTACCGAAAGCGTCAATGTCAGGCGGCAGTTCGTCGACGGAATTTGCTATCCACGCCGTTTTTCCGCATTCCTCGGCTATGGCGAGCAGACGGCGCGTGTTGGACGAGGCCTGGTCCCCGGCGATCACGACAGCGTTGGCGGCAAGCCGCGCTAGCGCGTCCTGACGCGCCTTTGTCGCGCCGCATATCGTGTCGCAGACCGTTAAATCAGGAAAAAAACGCTTTATGGCGG
>JAIRSQ010000015.1 GCA_031255395.1 Spirochaetaceae bacterium
GTGATGCTGCGCGGCGACTTTGTAACGGTGAACGTGTACATAGAGCTGGGTGATCTTAACCCGGACGAGGTTCGGGTAGAGTTGTACTTTGGCCCGGTATCTAACGAAAACAACATTGATTGCGCCCAACGCCGCGAGATGAGGAGCGTTGGCAAGCAGGGAGCGGGTTATCATTATCAGGTTCGGGTGGAATGCACCGATACAGGAATGCAGGGGCATACCGTGCGTATCCTGCCCAAGCACGACGCGCTGATTCACCCGTATCGCTCCGGCTTTATAAAGTGGGCCTAGCATGAGTGTCGAATCAAGACGGAACTACCGGTTCCTGGACATCATAATGGCGTTCTTCGTGATGACGCTGATACTTAGCAATGTCGCGTCATCCGCGAAGATTGTCGATTTGGGTTTTTCGATTTTCGGTCTGCCGCTTGCCTTCGACGGCGGTACACTGCTGTTCCCGTTGTCGTACGTGTTCGGCGACATACTAACGGAAGTGTACGGCTTTAGGGCCTCGCGGCGAGTAATCTGGACGGGTTTCTGCGCTCTGGCGATAAGCTCCCTCGTGTTCTTGTTGCTCCGCATACTCCCCGCCGATCCGGTATGGGAAGGGTATGCGGGGAGCGCCGCCTACGATGCGATACTTGGCGGCATGAGTACGGGCGGCATAGCCATCGCGAGCCTTGCCGGTTACTTTGCCGGCGAATTCCTGAATTCGGCATTGCTTTCAAAGATAAAGGTCGCGATGAACGGTAGGCTACTGTTTGTACGCACGATTGGCAGCACCCTGGCAGGCGAATTGGTGGACAGCGTAATCTTTGTTTCCATAGCCAGCCTCGCGGGCGTTTTCGGCTGGGAACTCTTCGTCACGCTTGTCGTTACGAACTATATCCTTAAATGCCTTATAGAAGCGCTGATGACACCTGTAACCTATCTTGCCGTCTGGAAGCTGAAAAAGGCCGAACAGACGGACGTGTACGACAGAGGCATCGTCTACAATCCGTTTGCCGCCTAGCTGTTTGTCGCGCTTGGCGCTAAAACGTCCGTCGCGACAGGCTGCCGCACAGCTTCCGCGTGTTTAATATCTGCCGGCGGAGCCGCCTCCCCGTAGCCGCTCCGCGCGGGCGGTTTTACTAGCCGCGCTTTTTTCAGAGCCGCTTCGGGAAACTTGCTGTTTATTTCGTGTATGCATCTTTCAAGTTTCTTTGAGCGCTCGTCTTCAAAATCGAACAGTCCGCCGCCTGCGCTCTCGCAAAGGTTCATCAATCCGGCGCCGATTAAGCGCACGCCGGAGCCGGTTTTGTACTTCCGGCGGAACAGCGCGCTAACGCGCCCAAACAAATCGTTCATAGCGCTCACCGGACGCCCCGATGTTTCCCGCGCGCTTTCAGTTGAAAAATCGGTGTAACGTATCTTGACGGTAACGGTTCCGCTCTGCCGGCGGCTGTCCAGCAGACGGCGCGTCAGCCTGTCACAGATGTTCATCAACTCCGTTTCGATCACGGATTCGTCGTATACGTCGAATTCAAACGTGTGTTCCGCTCTAATAGAGCGCGATCCGCGCGTTCCGTCAAACTCTGCCGCCGCTTCGCCGCGCACGGCGCGGTACAAAAATGTGCCGAACGCTTTTCCGAACAGCGAACAGAGACTTTTTTCATCTATCCGATGAATGTCGGCGCAGGTTCTGTAACCGTACTTCCTGAACAAAGCCTGCGTCTTGCCGCCCGCTCCCCATATTTTATCGACAGGAAGGGACATCATAAAATCTTCTTCGGCTCCTTTTTCGACGATGAAACATCCGTCCGGCTTTGACATTCCCGAAGCGATTTTCGCTACATACTTGTTGGACGCCATTCCGACGGAAACGGTAAGTCCCGTTTTTTCGCGGACAGCGTCTTTTAGCTTTCCGGCAAGGGCGGAAGGCGGGCCGAACAGCCGCCCGGTTCCTTCAATATCAAGAAACGCCTCGTCAATCGAAATTTGCGTCAGGTTCGGCGTAAATTGCGAGAACGCGTCCATCACCTCGCGGGACTTCTCTTTATAGCGTTTCATATTTCCGCGTAAAAATATTCCGTCAGGACAAAGCCCGTAAGCACTCGCTATCGGCATCGCCGAACGGACGCCGTATTTCCTCGCCTCGTAAGAGGCTGTGGAAACTACCGCCCGCCTGTCTCCGGGAACGCCCCCGACAATCACGGGCTTTCCCCTGTACCTCCGGTTATCCAACTGTTCTACAGCTGCATAAAAAGCGTCCAAATCGGCGTGAAGAAAATAGCCCATAAAATCATGTTAATATCGCGGCTGTTAAAGCTCAAGTTCCGATTTATTTTTGGCTTGGCGTCGCGCGTACTGGCAGACAGCAGGCAAAATGTGTAAAATACGGATATGAAGCCGGATAACGCGTTTAACGTTGCGGCCAAGGTTCTGGGCGGAGTTTTTTTGGCGGTCGCGCTCGGGACGGCGCTGGTTATGAACTTGAACGCTCCCCCGTCGCGCGCTCCGTCCGACGCGGAAGGTATAGTCTTGGCGGAAGGCGGCGCCGTAGTCGAGATACGGGACGGGGAAAGTTCGGATTCGGCGGGCAGGCGCCTGTACGACGCGGGCATAATCAAAAGCGTTCTGTTCTGGGACGCTCTCTCGCGGTTCGAACCGGGGTACATCAGGACGGGCGTGTACCGGATAAACCTGCCGGCGAGCCAGATCGCTTTGCACAGGATACTGCGGCAAGGCAGGCAGGAACTTCTTCGCGTTACCGTGCCGGAAGGGAGCACGTTGCGAAAGACCGCCGCTATACTTGAGGACGCGGGTGTCTGCGACGCTCTGTCCTTTCTTCAGGCGGCGGAAGATCCCTCTCTGCTCGAAGAATACGGCGTTCCGGGCGAGAGCATGGAAGGTTACCTCTATCCCGACACCTACCTGTTCGAGGCGCGTTACCCGGCGGAACTCGCGGTTCGCAAGATGGCCGACACTTTTTTCGAGCGGATTGACGGGCTTAGCGCGGGCGCGCTCGCGCCGGCGGAGCTTTATGAAAAAGTAACGCTCGCTTCGATAATCGAGAGGGAGTACCGCGCCGCGGACGAGGCCGCAGCGATAGCCGCCGTGTTTCAAAACCGCCTTAAACGCGGGATGCGCCTCGAATCTTGCGCCACGGTCGAATATGTAATCACCGAAATTCAAGGCAGACCCCACCCGCGGCGGCTGTTTAACCGCGATCTTGATATACAGGACCCGTACAACACCTATATAAACGGCGGTTTGCCGCCCGGGCCTATAGCCGCTCCCGGCTCCGTGGCGCTGAAAGCGGCCTTTTTCCCCGAAGATAACGATTTTTTGTTCTTTCGGCTCGTCGATCCCGCTTCGGGACGGCATTATTTCTCAAAAAACTTCGACGAGCACATAGCGGCGGGCGAACTTTTGGTAAAAGGGAACGGCTGAGCGTGGGGCGAATAACCGCTGAAACGATAAGCGAACTCCAAAGCCGCCTTGACGCGGCGGCGGTCGTGGGCGATTATGTAAAACTTGAAAAAAAAAGCGGACGCTGGTGGGGACGGTGCCCTTTTCACAGCGAAAAAACGCCCTCTTTTACGGTCGACCCTGAAAGAAAGACTTACTACTGCTTCGGCTGCCACGAGGGTGGCGGCATAATCAACTTTGTGATGGAGATGGACAAGCTGAGCTTCCCCGAAGCGGTGGAACTTTTGGCGAATCGGTTTGGCGTTCCCGTGACGCGGGAAGATTCTGGCTACGGCGCTTACCCGGGCGGAGCGTCAGGCGAACTTGAAAAAAAGAAGAGCGATCTTGCCGGCCTGTACGGCCGCGTGGCGGGAAGTTTCAGCTACGTCCTTACGGAGACATCCGAAGGCGCGGGCGCGTTGCGATATGTGAGGGACAGGGGAATCTCGGACGGGATGATACGGCGTTTCAGGCTTGGGTACGCTCCCGCCGA
The DNA here is from genome assembly GCA_031255395.1 of Spirochaetaceae bacterium. GTDB lineage: Bacteria > Spirochaetota > Spirochaetia > Treponematales > Breznakiellaceae > JAIRMY01. The sequence continues at coordinate 3,944 of JAIRSQ010000015.1, forward strand.
CCCGTTCTGGCTCCATCAATTCCTGCTCGGAAAAGGCTATTCCCCGACTTTTTTGGCGGAAAGCGGCCTTTTTACAAAGCCGAATCCCCGCAGGGCATTTTTTTCGGGCAGGCTCATATTCCCGATAGCGGACAGACAGGGGCGGATAACGGCGTTTGGCGGCAGAATCTTGGTCGGAGACGGCCCAAAATACCTTAATTCGGCAGAATCGTTACTATATAAGAAGCGGGAAACATTGTTCGCTATGGATTTGGCAATGAACGAGATACGGAATACTAAAGAAGCGCTGATAGCGGAAGGGTATATGGACGTGATAGCGCTGCACGAGGCAGGCGTTTGTAACGCCGTGGCCCCGCTGGGCACCGCTTTCACTACGGAGCAGGCGCGGCTTTTGGGACGCTGGGCGGACCGGATAAGGCTGCTGTTTGACGGAGACGCGGCAGGGCGGACGGCGGCGGCAAAGGCAGTGTTGGCCTGCCGCGCAGCGTCCGTCCATGCCGTTGTTATCCTGCCCGAGAGAGGGGCGGCTGAATTGAAGGACCCCGCTGACATTCTGAAAGAGCGGGGAGCGGGGTACTTGAAAAACTTTACTGAACATGATATAATTGATTTTGAGTATCTGTTAGCCGAAAACGCGCCGGGCAATTCGGATTCCGCCGGGAAGGCGAAGGCTGTCGCCTCGCTGTTTCCGTTCTTTGACCTCGTCGATTCAGAAGTTGAACGGGAAGGTTATTTTAGGCGGACAGCCGAAGTTTTCGGTATCAGCGCTCAGTCTGTACTGAATGATTATAAAGTTTGGCGCGAAGGCGGGCACGGCTTGCAGGGAAGCATCGGGGCTCCTTCGCGGCGTTCTATAAGCATGAATGATGAACTTTACCTTATGACCGCGGTGGCGGTAAATTGCGGCATAAACTCATCGCTGTTCGCCAGACTGCGTTCCGCGATTCCCATCGAGGAATTTGAAGATCCGTACGCAAGAGAGCTTTATGTGACTCTTGAGGAATGCGGTCGCGCGGACAATATGAATTTTGAGGCTCTGATGAACGGCATAGAAACCGGCGAGCTTAAACAATTCGTTACGGAAAAGGCCGCGACGCGGGAATTCTCCGAAAAACCGGAATTTATAGTTGCCGACAGCGTAAAAAAACTAAAGGCGGAACATTTGATGCGAAAACGAAATGAAATTGTCGTAAAGATGCGTTCCGCTAAAAACGACGGATTGTCCACAGAAGACCTAATTCATGAAAAAATGTTCATCGACACCGAACTGCAAAGCTTAAAAGGGGTTAATAAATGATAGAAGAAACGCAAACTGTTACTGTTAAAGAAGAAGCCGTTTATATTGCGAGCGATGCGCCCGTTAGCCTGAATTTAGAAAACGCCGAACTCGCGGGCGAAGAAGAAAACCAAACAGACCCGTTGCTGGAAAAACTGATAGAATACGCAAAGTTAAAAAACAACCGCATTACGCATGACGACATGGAAGAATTTCTGCCGGAGCATATCATTAGCAACGCCGAAAAAATGGAACATGTTTTTTCGGTCTTGGAAGCACGAAACGTAGAACTGGAACGGGAAGAAAGCGGCGACGAAGAGGAGACGCTTAAAGCCTTCATAAAAAACATTTCGTCAGAAAAGAAAAATTTGCGCCGCGCAAACGAAAAAGAAACCGCTATCGACGATCCGGTGCGGCTTTACCTTAAAGAAATCGGCAAGGTTCATCTGCTTAACGGGGATCAGGAAAAAGAGCTTTCCAGAAAAATGGAGGAAGGCGGCAACATAATAAAAGACGTTATAAAACGATCCGGCATGATTATCACCGAATGCCACCGTATAGCGCAAAAAGCTTTTTCAAAAAAAGAAGCGAAAGATTTTCATGAAAAAACAAAAAAAGAAATAACCGAATTCATGACGGAGCGCCGCCGTCTCTACGGCTTTTATAAAGAAAGCCTTCGCATGATAGACGCAGATTTGAGAAAGTATATCGAAGTTAAACGAAAGTTAATAGCAAGAGGCGTTCGCGGAACGGGTATCTTTGAAAATCCCGACATATTAAGGCTTAGGAGCGAAATTCTGGCCATGATAAAAAATGTTGAGATACATCCCGATGAAATAAACGCTTTTTCCGACAAGTTTGTTCAGGCGGCAAAAAAAATCAAACGCTTTCGCAAAGAACAGGAGCGCATTGAAAAACGGCTGCAGGTGGTTTCCATGAAGGAACTGCGCGTGCTGGGACGGGGGCTTACGATAAAAGAAGAGCGCGAGCGCCTTGAAAACGAATTGCGACTCAGCTCGGACGAAATAAAAGAAAAGATACAGCACATTCAGCAGACGCAGAAACGGCTTGAACAGCTTGAAGACGAATTCGAAGAGTCCTGCGACAATATAAATCTTATGGCGCGCGAGATTAGTTATGGACGCAAGATGCTGAAGGACGCGAAAGACAAGCTGATAACGGCAAACCTGCGCCTTGTTGTCTCGATAGCGAAAAAGTATACGAACCGCGGGCTGCATTTTTTCGACCTTGTGCAGGAAGGAAATATCGGCCTTATAAAGGCGGTCGAAAAGTTTGAATACCAGAAAGGCTTTAAGTTTTCGACTTACGCGACGTGGTGGATACGCCAGGCCATAACGCGATCCATCTCGGATCAGGCGCGGACTATACGCGTGCCGGTGCATATGATAGAACAGATAAACAAGGTGGGACGGGAAGCGCGCCAATTGTTGCAGTCGCTGGGGCGCGAGCCTTCCGATGACGAAATCGCCGAAAAACTAGGCTGGACCGCGATCCGCGTAAAAACGGTTAAAAGCGTCGCTCGCGAGCCTATATCGCTTGAAACCCCTATTGGAGAGGAAGAGGATTCGCTGTTGGGAGATTTTATCGAGGACAAGGATGTCGAAAATCCCGCCAGCAAAACGGCGTTTACGCTGCTTCAGGAACGGCTGTTCGGCGTGCTGTCCACATTGCCAAAACGCGAGCAGGAAGTTCTTAAGATGCGTTTCGGACTAGACGACGGATATTCCCTGACGCTTGAAGAGGTCGGACTTTACTTCAACGTTACCCGCGAGCGTATCAGGCAGATCGAGGCGAAAGCGCTTCGCAGGCTGCGCCATCCGGTTCGAAGCAGAAAACTTAAGGATTATCTTGATCATTAGTGAACAACGGACGGCGGAATCCCCGCCGCCTGATTTTTTTAGAGAGGGAATATGACAACTGAAGAAATTTTTGAAAAACTGCGTCTGTTGCAGTATCTGCTTGCAAGGAAAATCGAGTTGGAACGCGAAATAAACGACATTCCAAAGATGCTGGTAACGCGCGAGGAACTGCTTTTGCGCCTTAAGAAAGAGTATATCGAAAAGGATCAGGATCTTAGCGCGACAAAAACCGCTGAAAACGAGTTAAAAAATTTGTTATTCGAAGCGGAAAGCGCTAGAGAGAAGGCGGAAAAGCACATGGACGCGATCAGCACGCAACGCGAATATGAAAATCTTGACAAAGAGATTCATGACGCTTCCGAAAAAGAATCTCAGTACCGCAAGGAAATAAAGCAAAAAGAACAGAAGATTCGCGAGCTTGACAGCGAAATGGCGCAAAAAAAGGACCTGATAGACCAGCAGGAAGCGGAACTGTCCCAGGCTAAAGAGCGCGTCGAATCGGAACTTGCGGAACGCAACGAACTTTTTAAGGAACTGGAAGCGGATGAAAAAAAAATCACAAAAGACATGGACGAGGAATTGCTGTTTAAGTTTGAACGTATTGTCAAAAAGAAGGGCGGAGACGGAATCGTAAGCATTAAAAACGGCGTATGTTCAAGCTGCCACATGATACTTCCGGTACAGTTCGCGGCCACCGTCAGGCACGGCGAGGAAATAGTCGCCTGTCCGTATTGCTCAAGCATTTTGTTCTACGAAGAAGCGCCTGAGAGCGAAGAAAACTATCTTGACGATGCGTCGGGCAGCCTTTCCGATCTTGACGACTTGGAAGACGAAGACGAACTGGACGACGAGGACGAGGACAGCGACGAAAAGATGGCTGAATACGAAGAATAAGGGCCTGGCAAGTAATTGAAGCGGGTTCTTAGAGAGGGATTGTTTGCTACAGGATTTAATACCCCGCCGCACGCGGTGGGGATGCTTGTTTTTGATAAGACATGTCGCGCTTTTAAGGTTAAAAAACTATAGAGGGTGAGCGTTATGAAAAAATTTTTGATTGCGTTTTTGGTTTTTACAGCCGTTCTGACGGGCGGCTCGGCGGACGAAGCGGCATTTTCCGTTATTACAAACAATTTCGGCGCGAGAAATTACGCGCCGGGTGCCATTCCCAAGGCCGATCTGGACAAAATTGTCTCGGCTGGAGCTCGCGCTCCAAGCGCCGGTAACAGACAGCCTTGGCGGTTTATCGTTGTTTCGACATCGGCACTCGTAAAAAAAGTGTTCCGCGACGCTCCGGACGGCAACGCTGTCGTAATAGTTTTGGCAAGACAGACAGGCCGCGACGCTGCTTTTGACTGCGCCCTTGCCACAGAAAACATCTATCTGGCGGCGCAGGCGCTAGGTTACGGCTCGCGAATATACGTCGGCCCGCTAAATGACATAAACGGCGGCCTTAGAAACGAGCTTGGCATATCGCGGGAATTTAACGCGGTCGCTGCCGTCCGTGTTGGCCGTCTTCCGCTCGGTGTTGACGCTGCAAGCTCCGCTTCCTCGCGAGAGCCCGAAAGCGGATTGATCACGTACAAATGAGCCTTCCCGTTTAAGGGCCGGAAACCACGTTGCTAATAAACCCTAAGCGTCGACATGCCCACGCGCTCATGCCGTGCAAGGGATAGAAGCGGAATTAACCGCCCTGCCGCGATTTTGTTTGCGGTCAAATTTATATCACGCGCGATTATGCTCTGCGGCATGGGACAGGGCGGTTAATTGTAGCGGATAGCCCGGTCCGGCGCGGGACTAGCATTGGCGGATTTGATTGCCGGTACGCGGATTTCGCTGTTAGTCCCGCGCCGGATGCGCCCCCTCCGCTAACTTGTAGGCCTGCCAGCTTGATGAAACAAGCGTCTCTGTATCGGAGTATAGGGGCTTCCAGCCCAGAACGGAGCGCGCTTTCTCGGAAGAAGCTATCAGCGTCGCGGGATCGCCGGGTCTTCGCTCCGTTACCCGGTGCGGGATGGCTTTGCCGGTTATTCG
>JAIRSQ010000054.1 GCA_031255395.1 Spirochaetaceae bacterium
TCCGGGTTTTGCGACTTCGTGTATGCGGCATCGACCCTGTCCAACAAATCGTCTATACCGCGCCCTTTGATGGCCGTGATCTTTACGAAACCGATCCCCAAAGTTGCGGACAACTCCCGCTCGTCAATGCGGATTCCCCGTGCCTCCGCTTCGTCCGACATATTGAGTGCCGCTACCATAGGGATTCCCAGTTCCCGCATCTGGATGCATAGGTAAAGGTTGCGCTCAAGGTTAGTCGAGTCCAGCACGTCGATGATGAGATCGGGTTTTTCATCAAGGATAAAATCCCGCGAAACCACCTCATCTTCCGAATAAGCGGTAAGACTATAAATACCCGGCAGGTCGATAAAACGGTAGGTGCGCTCATTCCGTATACGCGCACCCTCCCGTTTTTCCACCGTAACGCCCGGATAGTTGCCGACCTGATGGTGCGCGCCCGTCAGCGCGTTGAACAGCGTAGTCTTACCCGAATTCGGGTTACCCGCAAGCGCGATGTTTAATGTACTTTTTTCCATAAAATTGCTGTTTTCACTCCAAACTAAGCGCTAAACGGCTCGACGATGATCCGTGACGCTTCAAAACGCCTGATTAGCACTTCGTAACCTAGAATATGAATCTCCAGCGGATCGCGGAATATTCCGCGTCTGACGATAGAGCCTTCCGCACCCTCGGTGAAACCCATATCGGCAAGCCGTTTGCCAACCTCTTTTCCCAAATCTACCTGCTTTACTTTGAAAACAGCCCCATTAGGCATATCAGATAGAACCATAAACACTCTCCTGTATGTTAGATTAGAATAACAATATATCCAAACAAAATTTTTGTCAAGACACCCGCGCGACGAGCCGAAAGCGGGTTTCTGATTTTCTTTTCGTCGGGCAGTTACATCTTGTCTTTTATAGTTTGAGGGCGGCGCGTGAGAAAGCAAGCTACATAGGTAAGCGTGCCGGCACCGTAATAGTATTTGAGCCCGTTATCGGAGCAGACCTCGCTTACCAACATGCCGTAGGCTTCCATTGAACACGTCATTTTTTGCGGGAAGCGGCAGGGGGCGGGGTAGGCGCACGGCTCGCAGACTCGGCAACCGCCAGCGCCCAGCACGAGAGAGCGCGGATAACAGGGTAAGACCGCGTCCGAAAAGGCACTAACGCGCGCGGCGTGTTCTTCGCCCAGCCGCAACATGCCGTCCCAGTCGAATTCGTCAGCCAGACGGCCAGTCGTCTGCATGATTATGCCCGATTCGTAGCCGTGTATCCTGTCAGCGCAGTCAGAAAGTTCGCCGCACGCGGGGGGGCAGGCCCAATTATTGCCGTAATAGCCGCATTTGTTTTCGGCGCAGGCTTCCCGTACCTCTTGACGCACCCTGATTTTTTGCGGATCGAGCGGGCGAACGCACGTAAAACCGCATTTTAGAGCGATTTCCGCCAGTTCGGCGCAGTTCGCTGCGCTATCCGGCTGTTCATTCAAAGGAAATCAGCGTCTTTCGCACGGAAGCGTTGTTTTTTTCCGTATATTCAAAGGCTTCCGCCATTTGATCTATGGGGAAAACCTTCGAGACGAAACCGGCAAGCGAAAGCTGGCCGCTCTTTATAAAGCCGATGACAACGGGGAAGCGTTTTGTTTGCAACCGCGATCCGCAGACGGAAAGCTCCTTTTTGATGATGTGAACCGGCGCTATCTCGCTTGGAATTTCGTTAAAGCTGAGTTCAACCACTCGCCCTGCCGTAGACGTTACAAGCACGGCGTCCTCGAAGGTTTTTTTTATACAAACGGCGTCGACAGTTACGTTTGGCCCCATTCCGCCCGTGATCTCGTTAAGCCTGCCGAAAAGGTCTTCCTTGGCGCTGTTGATAGCGTAATCGGCGCCGCGGCTCTTTGCATAGTCCAGTTTGCCGTCAACAATGTCGGACACGATTACTGTGCCGCCGTACAGTTTTGCCATTGACGCGACGGTAAGCCCTATCGTTCCGGCGCCAAGAACCAGCACGTAATCGCCGTTCTGCACGCCGCCGCGATAGCACGCCTGCGCTCCTATCGTAAACGGCTCGATCAGCGCGGCCTCGTCCCAAGACAGCCCTTCGGGGAGTATATGAACGTTGGCTTCCGGCACGATGACATACTCGGCGCAGCCGCCGTCCGCGTGAACGCCGAATACCTTTACGTCAACGCAAACGTTCGGCCGTCCCTGCCGGCAGGCGTAACACTTCCCGCAAGACGTTATAGGTTCGACTACGACGCGGTCGCCCGCTTTCACGGATTTTGCGCCTAGGCCTGTTTCGGCGACTTCGCCGACAAACTCGTGCCCCCAAACGCGCGGGTACACGGCAAACGGGTTCTTTCCGTGATATATATGTATGTCCGAACCGCAGATCCCCACGCGCTTTACCTTGATTAGCACGTCGTCAGCGTTTTTTATTCCGGGCATTTCCCTTTCCGCCAGCTTTAGCACGCCGGGTTTTTCCACGCTTCCAACTTTCATAGCGTTCTCCTTAAAAAACGGTTATAGCATATATTACAGTTTATCGCTCACGCAGTCAATAATTAATGAGCGATGAGGAACGATGTCGATTTGGAAGTTGCGAGTCGGCCTTGGGGTCAGGCCCCTCGGAG
>JAIRSQ010000135.1 GCA_031255395.1 Spirochaetaceae bacterium
ATTAAGTGTACCTCATCCTGCCGGTTCCTGTAAATCCGCTCGCGTTTAATGCTCTGTCAATTAGTTCTGAAACAGGCTCATTTCACATGCTTTTGCCGCGAATTAAAGCAAAACGGCACATCGGCGCAATAAGTATATATGAGATCTTTAAGAGAACTTAGACAGGGCGCGTGGTATGAAATACGCACGTCCATAAACAACCGGAAACCGTTGTTCCAGTCGCGTCAGGCACTTAGACTTTTCGCCAAGGTTTTGAACAATACGGCGACGCGCTTCGATTTTGAAATTCGCGGGCTGTGTCTGAAAGACGACTTGCTTGTCTTCTGCATCAAACCCACTGACGGGTTCCGGTTGCCGCGGATAATGCAGTGGCTAAAGCAGACGTTTGCCGTGAGGTACAACTTGTTGAACGGCTGGACTGGGCATATCTGGGGCGACCGGTACTGGTCTAGAATTATGGAAGGCGAGCCGCCTGAGGGTGCTGAGTGCTGGAGCGGGGATGAGCTTTTGCTGGCTAGGGGAGGGGGCAGAGCCCTTTCGTGGAGGATAAAAGCTAGGGTCAGACCTCTACTGGGAAAACCTGCCAAAATCCCTCACAAAGCCGCAGCTCCCCCTGCCTAACCCCTAGAAAACCCGCCCGACGGCGGCAAGAACGACGTGAAACCTTGTCTCCGCAACTTCGCCCGCAACCGCTTGCGGGCGAAGTCTGCCACGGTTATCCGCTTCAGCGCGTATTGCCTCTGTGTTCCGCCGTTGATTCGCATTATTGGGCAAACGCCCGCTTGACAGCGCAAATATGATTGTTTTATGCTTGATTCATGAAAAACAGGGGTCGGGGACGCGGGTTTGTGCGCGTTGTAGGTATCCTGACCGTTATTTTTGTGGCGGGAACCGGGGCAGCGCTGGGATTTGCGCTGGCTGGAACGGTGAACATCATGAATCAGGAGAATTTTCAGGAATTCGCCCCCGCGTTGCCAACAAAAATACTGGACATTAACGGCGTTCTAATCACCGAATTTTCAGCGGACGAAAAGCGCGAACTCATATCGCTTGCCGACTTGCCGCGCCATCTCATCTATGCCGTACTCGCCCGCGAGGACCCGGACTTTTACAGGCACAGAGGTTTCAGCGTTCGCGGCATAGCCCGCGCCGCGTACGGCCTTTTAACCGGACGGAACCTTGGCGGCGGCTCGACTATAACCCAGCAGGTGGCGGGCACGCTGTATACGGATCGCTCAGAACGCAAGATTTCCCGCAAGATACGGGAGCTTTGGTGGGCGATTCAGATGGAGCGGCGTTACACCAAGAACGAAATCCTTGAAATTTACCTGAACTATATGTATATGGGACCGGGCGTTTACGGCGTGGAGGCCGCCAGCAAATACTTTTTCGGACACAGTGCCAAAGATATAAGCCTTGCCGAGGCTGCCATCCTCGTGATTCAGCTTTCAAGTCCCTCAAGGTACAACCCGCTCGACAATCCGAACAGCGCTATGGACAGGCAGCTAAGCGTCCTTGACCGTATGGTCGAGTTTGGCTACACCACGAGTGCCGAAGCGGAGGCTTCCTTCAACGAATACTGGGAAAATTACGATTACACGCGGGTGTCGCGGGCCGCTTACTTTAGCCGCGACGATAAGGCGCCGTGGTTCAGCGAGTACGTGCGCCGCGAGCTTGACAGCATGATGTACAGAACGATGGATTATTACAGGGACGGTTACACTGTGCATACGACGCTCGATCTGAACTTCCAGAACGCCGCTCAGGGTTACATGGAGGAGGGTATAGCCCGCGCGAACAGAGAGTACCGTTTATCGTCCGGCAATCGCCTTGTCCGAGCCGAGCAGATGTATATCCCGATAATAGACCTGCTGTCCCTGGCCTTCGACGTTAATATCCTGCGGGATTCTTCCAAAGAACGGAACGAGACCCGCGCCATTAACCGCTACACCAAAGCGCTGAATCCGGTAGTTGATTTGGCGGCGTTAGCCTTCGGGCTTGAAGACATGAAATATATTTCCAACGCCGGTTTTCTAGAATTAAAGGCGCGCGCCGAAGAGAATGTAGTCGAAGGGGCTATGATAGTCATCGAAAACGAAACCGGCCATATAAAAGCCATAATAGGCGGCTCGAAGTACGATGAAAACAACCAGCTTATAAGGGCGACACAGGGGCATGTTATGCCCGGTTCAAGCTTCAAGCCGCTTTACTACTCGGCGGCGATAGACAGCGGCAAATTCACGCCCGCCTCGCTGATTTACAATACGCCCGTTGTTTTTTATAACGAGGACGGCACGCCGTACATTCCGCTCAATTTTAGGGGCGAATGGACTGGTCCCGTGTTGCTGTACGAGGCGCTCGCCCATTCGATGAACGTACCTTCGATCAAAATTCTGGATACGATAGGCTTTGACGCGGCCATTGATCGCGCCTCGTTGCTCTTGGGAATAACCGATCCGGCCGCTAAACGGCGCACGTTTCCGCACCTGTACCCGATAGGGCTTGGCATAATCTCGATTGCCCCGATTCAGATGGCGCGAGCATTCGCCGTGTTTGCTAACGAAGGGCGGGAGGTTGTCCCAATCGCTATCCGTTATATCGAAAACCGGAACGGGACGGTCATCATCGACAATGAGCGGGACATCCGCCTTGAACAGAGGCGGAAGGGCAACGCCGTCCAGCTTATCAGCCCGCAAAACGCATACGTTATGACTGGCCTTCTGAAAAAGACTGTAGAAACGGGAACCTTGGGCGGACAGGGATACAAGTTTGTTTATGAAAACGAAAAAGGCGAACGACATCGGATCGCCGCCGCCGGAAAAACGGGGACTACGCAGAACTGGTCGGACGCATGGACGGTTGGTTTTACTCCGTATTACACGACGGCGATATGGTTTGGCTTTGACAAGCCCGGCAATTCTCTGGGGCTCACACTGACGGGAGCGACGCTGGCAGGTCCGATTTGGGGGGATTTTATGCGAGAAATCCACCGGGGGTTGCCGGCAAAAGACTTCAAGCGTCCCGGAACGGGGGTGGTTGACCTTAGGGTATGTGTGAAATCGGGGCAACTGGCGACGCCTGCCTGCAATCAGGGGACGGTTACGCTGACTTTTATGGACAGATTCCGTCCGGTCGAATACTGTACCTATCATGAGGGCGACAGTGAGTACAGGACGCAAATCGCTATAAGCACGCTAAGGGGCGGCGTTACGGCGTTTGACGATAGCGACGTGCTGTCCAGTCTCCGTATGCCGACCCTTGATATAAACGCGTTGCCCGCCGCCTCGCCGAGGAGCGTTGGCAATACGGCGAGCAACGCGCCGGCAACGTCTGGCGACGCTGGAGGAGCCGGCTATGAGGAGTTTCAACCCGATCTTGCGCCGCCGGCTCTGGACAGATTCGAGTTGCCCTCGTACAACCCGCTGATGGAATAGCCGCGCCCGCCGGTTAGCGCGCTCCCTGCGTATGAGTCGGGTTGTAAAACAAAATCACCGCTATGCGGAAAATACATCGTAAGGATCGTCTCCCTGCCTTCGGTACTGGATCGCTTCCAAAACGTGTTCGCGGCTTATGCCGTCCGCCGCGTCCAGATCGGCGATCGTGCGGGCTACGCGGAGTATGCCGTGATATGCGCGTCCTGAAACGCCCAGCTTTTCAACAGCTCTGTTGAAGGCGGCAAACGCGTCGCCGTCAAGTTTGCAAAACCTGTCTATCGCAGCGCTGCCCATGCCGGAATTCCGCCTGAAGTCCGCGCCCCGAAAACGCTCCCGCTGTATTTCCGCCGCCCGCCCGACACGCGCCGCAACCGCCTCGTCCGTCTCGCCGGACGGATGGCACAATTCCGAAGCGGCAGGCGCGTTCACCGCGACCCGCAGTTCCATGCGGTCCAGTAGCGCGCCGCCAAATCTGCGCCAGTAGCGCAACACCTCGTCGCCGGAACAGTAGCAGCCCGCCTGTCCCCTTGCGCCGCCGTAATCATCGTCCCTGCCGCGTTCTGCCGTACGCATCCCAAGCCTTCCGCACGGGCACGGATTCGCCGCCATAATCAGTTGGAAATCCGCCGGCAACCGGACGGAATTTTCCGCTCGCGAGATGGTTATGCGTCTGTCTTCGAGCGGTTCCCGTAGAGATTGCAGAACATTTACCTTGAATTCAGGCGCTTCGTCAAGGAACAGAGTGCCGTAATGAGCCAGGCTTATTTCGCCGGGACGCACGGAATGTCCCCCGCCCAGAATTCCCTCCGCGCTTGCCGAATGATGCGGCGATCTGAACGGCGGCTGTTTCGCGAGGCCGCGTACGGCAATTCCGGCAAGGCTGTGTATGCGCGTTACTGTTATAGCCTCGTCCTGCGTCAACTGCGGCATTATCGACGGAAGCCGCCTCGCTAACATCGTTTTGCCAGAGCCGGGCGGCCCGAAGACTAGCAGGTTATGGGCACCAGCCGCCGCAATCTCCAATGCCCGTTTGTAACGCCGCTGTCCCCGCACGTCGCTGAAAGAAGGGGCAGGCAAGGCTGGAAGGACCGGCAAACACGCCTGCTCCATCGGGCGCGTTTGCCGGGGCAGTCGGCCGGTTTCCCGCAGACAGCGAATCGTGTTCACGGCGTCTTCCAGAGTGTCAGCTCCCGCCACGTTACAGCCGTCAAGGATCTCCGCCTCGGCGGCGTTCGCGGACGGCACAATGAAGTCCCTGATACCCGCCTCCCGCCCCGCGACAGTAGCCGCCAGCGTCCCGCGCACGGGGCGCACCCTGCCCGAAAGTTCGAGTTCCCCAAGAACCATCGTATCTTGCACAGCAGGAATTTCCCCTGCCGCCGCCATCACCGCGAGCGCGATCGCCAAATCCAGTGCCGCCCCCTCCTTTCGTACCCCGGCTGGCGCCAGATTTATAAGGATCCTGTCATTTGGAAACATGAAGCCCGAATTGCGAAACGCCGCTCGCACGCGTTCCCTCGCCTCGCGCACCGCTCCCGCCGCCAGACCGCTTATGTCGATTCCGGGAATACCCCGCCTTATGTCGGCCTCTACCCTGATCACTATCCCCTCGTACCCGAAGGGGCAATACGTCATTATAAACATGAATGCCTCGCCATAATATATGGCGAGACGGTTGCATAATGATTCATTTTTTGGAGCGGACGTTGAAACTCCAATTTGGCGGCAACTTAATAGGCCGTAACAAAGCAAAAGGCACTCGGCAATCACAGCGTTATTTCGAGGCGGCGGCAACTTGCCGATAGCCCAGAAGCAATCCATGGCCGAGACTGTCTCGCATGGATTGCTTCACCCTGTGGAGATTTTTGCTACCGTGTCATCACCCTCCTCCTATGCCACCATGCTTTGCATGCGGAGCTGCGGTGGAAATTTTGGCTTTCGTGAAGTCCGCTCCTTCCATGCCTAAGGTTGCATCGCAACCTTAGGAGCGGCCCCTGGGTTCGCAAAACCGCCCCCGAAAAACGGGGCGGTAATACAGTATACAAACAGGGCTACAATTTTATTTTGTAGCCGACAGAAACGCCTAAATCCTTCGCCTTATAAAGGTCCTTTGACGTAGCCGTACCCGCAAAATCCCATTTTGCATTGAAATATTTTTGACTATAGAAGCATTCAAATAACAGTCCCCAATCAGCTTCAAATCCTGCCGATACTTGCCAATATATACCCCCATTCTTTTCAACAAGACTGGGCGTGTCTGGTTTCCCTTCAGGGCGTAATTCAAGAAATGTGAGAAC